>NZ_JAMYLP010000012.1:0-95056 GCF_040318085.1 Mesorhizobium sp. M1322 | reverse complement strand
TTTTACACCCGCCCCGTTCGGCGCGCGGCCGGGGGGTCCCCCCCCGCCCCGCTGGGGGGTGGGGGCGGGCGGCGGGCGGGGGGGGGGGTCGCCTGTGTAGTGCGCCAACAGAAGAAAACGTCGAGCACTGCCGCAACGACCCCACCCGGCCCTGCGGGCCACCCTCCCCTCAAGGGGGAGGGGGACGTCGTCCCCATCCTCTTCTACCGCTCGATGCTGCTCGCCGCCGATGTCGCGCCCATCGACGCATTGTTCGAAGCGCTCGGGCAGCGTGGCATCGTCCCCGTCCCCATCTTCGTCTCCAGCCTCAAGGACCCGGCATCGCTCGCCTTTGTCGAAACCGCGCTGTCGACGCTGAACCCTGCGGCCATCATCACCGCCACGGCGTTCGCCTCCGGCGCCGAGCCCGGTGTTGAAACCCTGTTCGACCGTGCGGGTGTGCCGGTATTCCAGGTCATCGTCGCGACGACACGCCGTGACATCTGGCAAAACAACCAGCGTGGCCTCGCGCCCGCCGACCTCGCAATGCACGTCGTCCTGCCCGAACTCGACGGCCGCATCCTTGCCGGCGCCATATCCTTCAAGGGCGAGGTCGAAACCGACCCGGCGCTGGCCTTCCACGCCTTCGCCAACCGGCCGGAGCCGGACCGCGTGGCGCAGGTGGCGAACCGTGTCAAGGCGTTCGTGCGCCTGCAGCGGACGCCGCGCGCCGAGCGCAAGCTGGCCATCCTGATCCCCGACTATCCAAGCGCGCCCGGCCGCACCGGCTACGCCGTCGGCCTCGACGTGCCGTCCAGCGCGCTGGCGATGCTGCACGACCTGAGCGAGCAGGGCTACACCGTTGAAGGGATTCCGCAAACGCCGCGCGCGTTGCTGGAGATGCTGGAAGCCGGCGGGCAGGGATTGGCCTTGCACGATTACATGGCCTTTTCGGCAGAGTTGCCTGAAGCCGCGCTTAGTGCGGTCGAGGCGGCGTGGGGTAAGGCGGAAGACGAGACGGGATTACGCGAGGCACCCCCCTCTGTCCTGCCGGACATCTCCCCCGCAAGGGGGGAGATCGGCAATTCCAACGCCGTCGCTCATCCTGCAACGTTCGAAGTTGGCGAAAGCGGAGATGAGAGCGCAATCTCCCCCCTTGCGGGGGAGATGTCCGGCAGGACAGAGGGGGGTGTTCAAGCGCCGACCGCCGCAAATTTCCCCTTCCGCGCCGCCAGCTTCGGCAACATCACCGTAGCACTCGCCCCCGATCGCGGCCGTTCAGTCGACCGCCGCGCCGACTATCACGACCCGACCTTGCCGCCCCGCCATGCGCTGATCGCCTTTGGCCTGTGGCTGCGCAAGTCGCTCGATGTCCACGCCCTCGTCCATGTCGGCGCCCACGGCACGCTGGAATGGCTGCCCGGCAAGACAGTGGCGCTCAGCGAATCCTGTTTTCCCGAGATCGTCACCGGGCCCCTGCCCGTCATTTATCCCTTCATCGTCTCCAACCCGGGAGAGGCCGCACAAGCCAAGCGGCGCATCGCCGCCGTCACCCTCGGCCATTTGCCGCCGCCGCTGACCGGCGCCGGGCTTGACGAAAACCAGCAGCAGCTTGAACGGCTGGTCGACGAATATGCCCAGGCTGACGGGCTCGACCGCCGCCGCCGCGACCGCCTGGCGAAGCTGATCGTTGAAACAGCTCAAAAGACCGGGCTCGCATCGGAGGCCGGCGTCGCCGGGACCGACGCCCCCGACGAGGCGCTGCGCCGCATCGACGCCTGGCTCTGCGATCTGAAGGACTTCGCCATCAAGGACGGCCTCCACATCTTTGGCCGCTCAGCCGAGGGCGAGACCGATCCGCTGCGCGAGCAAAGCGCGGCGGCCGAGAAGGCAGCGCTCCTCGCGGCCCTCGACGGCCGCCATGTCGCTGCCGGCCCTGCCGGTGCGCCCGCGCGTGGTCGGCGCGATGTGCTGCCGACCGGCCGCAATCTGTTCACATCAGACCCGCGCACCATGCCGACACCGACATCCTTCGATCTCGGCAGGGCGGCGTCCGACGAGGTCTTGCGCAGCTACATGCAATCGCATGGCGACTGGCCGCGTTCGCTGGTCATCGACCTCTGGGGCTCGGCCTCGCTGCGCACCGGCGGCGAGGAGATCGCGCAAGGCCTGGCGCTGATGGGCTGCCGGGCGCAATGGGATTGCGCCACCGGCCGCGTCACCGGCATCGAGGTGCTGCCGCCGGCCGCCCTTGGCCGGCCGCGCGTCGATGTCACCTGGCGCATTTCAGGCCTGTTCCGCGACATGTTCCCGACCCAGATCGCGCTGATCGATGCGGCCGCCAGCGCCGTCGCCGCCCGCGACGAGGACGCGGTGGAAAACCCGCTTGCGGCAAAAACCCGCGCCGACGGCAAGGTCAGCCCGCGCATTTTCGGCACCTCGCCCGGCACGTACGGCGCCGGCGTCGAGGATTTATTGTCGAGCGGCGACTGGGCCGCGCGCGAAGAGATCGGCCGCGCCTATCTCGACGCCACTTCGCATGCCTATGGCGGGGCCGAGGGCGAAGGGATTTCGGCGCCCGGCGCGTTCGAGGATCGTATCGCCGAGGCCGACCTTCTCGTCCATACGGGAGATGATCCCGGCCGCGACATTTTGGAAGGCTCCGCCGATGTCGCCTTCATCGGCGGTTTTTCAGCGGCGCTTGCGGCACTCGGCAAGAACGCGGACGTGATCGTCCTCGACACCACGGACCCGGAAAAGCCGAAGCCGTGCTCGGTTGGAGAAGCCGTATCTCGGGTAGTTCGCGCCCGCGCTGTCAACCCGCGCTTCATATCAGGCCAGATGCGACACGGGCCGCGCGGCGCCTCGGAATTCGCCGAGACGGTCGACCGGCTGATCGGTTTCGCCGAGACCACCCACGCCATATCGGGCACCCTGATCGAGGCCGTATATGACGCATATCTTGGCGATCCCCTGGTTCGCGCCTTCATCCTGCGCGAAAACCCTTCCGCCGCGAAGGTCATCGCCGAGCGCTTCCTGTCGGCACGGCGGCGCGGTCTCTGGCATCCGCTGCGCAATTCGATCGATGACGATCTCGTCGCCTTGATTGCCGAGGCCCAGGCGCTGGAGGTGGCGGCATGAACGCCTTCTCCCGCCGCGGCGCCTGCCCCGCTTTGTCCGCGCCGATGCAGACCGGCGACGGCCTTCTGGTGCGGCTCAACCCGGTCGCTGGAGGACTCTCGCCGAAATCCTTGATCGGACTAGGTGAATCCGCCTTGCGGCATGGCAACGGCATCATGGAAGTGACCGCACGTGGCAGCCTTCAAATACGCGGCCTGACTCCGACAAGCGCGCGGCTGCTAGCGATTGAGGTCGACGCGCTCGGCATAGCCGTGCGCACTGGCGTGCCGGTCGAGACCGGCCCGCTTGCGGGGCTCGATCCGCTTGAAATCGCCGACCCGCGTCCCCTGGCTGATCGTATTCGTGCAGCGGCTGAAGAAGCCGGCCTTCCGCCGCGCCTTGGCCCAAAGGTTTCGGTGATCGTCGATGGCGGCGGACAGTTGGTCATGGATGCGGTGACTGCCGATGTCAGGCTGGCTGCCGTGCGGATGGACGTGGGTGTGCGTTGGCTGGTAGCCGTTGCCGGCGACAGGCAGAATGCGACGCCGCTCGTCATGGTCGAGGAAGATGCGGCCCGTGATATCGCCGTCGCGATCCTAAGGATGGTTGCCGAAAAAGGCCGCGAAGCCCATGGACGGGATTTGACGGAGAGACAGCTCACATCTCTCGCAAGTTGGCACTCCGTCACACCCCCCTCTGTCCTGCCGGACATCTCCCCCGCAGGGGGGGAGATCGGCAGCTTCATCGCAGGCTCTTCCTTGGCAGCCTTGAATATTGGTGAAAGCAGAAATGACGGCGCAATCTCCCCCCTTGCGGGGGAGATGTCCGGCAGGACAGAGGGGGGTGCGCAGGATCACCTCCCTCTCAAACTGTCCGAGTCAACGGCGTCGCCGATCGGGCCCTTCGCCCTCACAAGCGATGCAACCGCCCTCGGCATCGGCCTACCCTTCGGCAGCATGCCCGCGCAAAAACTCATCGAGCTCACGCAACACGCCCTCACCTTCGGCGCGACCAAAATCCGCTTGGCGCCGGGCCGCGCGCTGCTTTTCCTCGGCCTGCCACCGGCCGCCTGCCACTCGCTCCAGCAAGCCGCCAATAACCTCGGCTTCGTCACCGACGCAGCCGATCCGCGCACCAGGATCGCCGCCTGCCCGGGTGCGCCAGCCTGCGCCTCCGGCCGGATCGCGACGCGTGACATCGCCGATACCATCGCTGCAGAAAACTACGACCTCTTCGACTCCTCCTTTACGCTGCACATTTCCGGCTGCGCCAAGGGCTGTGCACATCCCGGCCCGGCGGCGCTGACACTGGTCGGCGGCGAAAACGGGGCCGGACTTGTCGTGGACGGGACGGCGAAGGCCCTTCCCGCCGGATACAGGCCAGGCTATGACGCCGCCCGCGGCGTTGGCCGCGTTGCCGCAGCGATCCGCCGCGCACGACTTCGAGGCGAAACTGCCGCCACTTGCCTGGCAAGGCTTGGCGCGGCCGGCATCACCGAACTCTATCGACAGGAATGAGCATGGCCGCCTACGATTACATCCATGACGGCACGGCGATCTATGAGCGCTCCTTCGCCATCATCCGCGCCGAGACTGACCTGTCGCGCTTTTCCGATGCCGAGGCCGACGTCGCCATCCGCATGATCCATGCTTGCGGCCAGGTCGAGGCTGCCAGGCACTTTGTTTTTTCGGAAGATTTTGTTGCCGCCGCGCGCACGGCGCTGGCGGCCGGCGCGCCGATCTTCTGCGACGCTCAGATGGTCTCGCACGGCGTCACGCGCGCCCGGCTGCCGGCCGGCAACGAAGTGATCTGCACCCTGCGCGATCCGCAAACCTCTGATATCGCCAAAAAGATCGGCAACACCCGCTCGGCCGCGGCTATCGACCTCTGGGGCGAGCGCATGGCTGGTTCGGTCGTCGCCATCGGCAATGCGCCGACAGCGCTTTTCTATCTGCTGGAAAGGCTGCGCGACGGCGGGCCGAAACCGGCTGTTATCATCGGCATGCCGGTCGGTTTCGTTGGCGCTGCCGAATCGAAGGACGCGTTGGCCGAGAATTCCTATGGCGTGCCCTACGCCATCGTGCGCGGCAGGCTGGGCGGCAGCGCCATGACCGCCGCAGCACTCAACGCACTGGCGAGGCCGGGCCTTTGAACGCGATCGCAAAAGGCCGGCTTGTCGGCGTCGGAACCGGTCCCGGCGACCCCGAACTGCTGACGCTCAAAGCCGTGCGCGCGCTTGCCGAGGCCGACGTGGTCGCGCATTTCGCCAAGCGCGGCAACAACAGCAATGCGCGCGCCATCGTCGGCGCGCATCTTCGTCCTGATTTGATTGAATTGCCGCTGCTCTATCCCGTGACCACCGAAATCGACAAGGAGCACAGCGATTACCGGTCGCAGATAGCGGATTTCTACGAAGAGTCCACCGAAAAAGTCGCCGAGCACCTCAGCGCCGGCAGAATGGTCGCCGTGCTTTCGGAAGGCGACCCACTGTTCTACGGCTCCTATATGCACCTGCATGTCCGGCTGGCGCACCGCTTCCCGACAGCGGTCATTCCCGGCGTCACCGCCATGTCCGGCTGCTGGTCGGCGACCGGCTTGCCGATCGTCCAGGGCGACGACGTGCTGACCGTGTTGCCCGGCACAATGAGCGAATTCGAACTGACGCGCCGCCTCGCCGACACCGACGCCGCCGTCATCATGAAGGTCGGCCGCAACCTGCCCAAGATCAGGCGAGCACTGGAAGCGACCGACAAGCTGGCGCGTGCCGTCTATGTCGAGCGCGGCACCATGCCGGGCGGCGTCTCGATGCGGCTGGCCGACAAGCAGGACGACAAGGCGCCCTACTTCGCCATTGTGCTGGTGGCCGGCTGGTCAGGCCGGCCCGCCGCATTGGGAGCCGAAGCATGAGCGGCAGCCTGACCGTCATCGGCCTCGGACCCGGCAATGCCGACCAGGTGACGCCGGAAGCGAGTCGCGCCCTCGCCGAGGCAAAATTCTTCTACGGCTACAAGCCGTATCTCGACCGGCTCGATCTGCGCCCCGACCAGACCCGCGTCGCCTCTGATAATCGCGAAGAGCTATCCCGCGCCAAGGACGCGCTGGCGATGGCCGCGCAGGGCCACGATGTCGCCGTCGTCTCGGGCGGCGACCCCGGGGTCTTTGCCATGGCAGCGGCGGTCTGCGAGGCGATCGAGGCCGGACCGGCGGAATGGCGTGCCGTTGACGTGGCGATGCTGCCGGGCATCACCGCCATGCTCGCTGTCGCTGCCCGCATCGGCGCACCGCTCGGCCATGATTTCTGCGCCATCTCGTTGTCCGACAATCTAAAACCCTGGGACCTGATCGAGCTGCGGCTGCTGGCGGCGGCGGGCGCCGGCTTCGTCATCGCGCTCTACAACCCGATCAGCAAGGCGCGCCCCTGGCAGCTTGGCCGCGCCTTCGAATGCCTCATGGCGATCCTGCCCGGCACCACGCCGGTCGTCTTCGGCCGCGCCGCCGGCCGTCCCGACGAGCGCATCGAGGTTTTTCTGCTGGCGGACGCCGATGCGGGAAAGGCCGATATGGCAACCTGCATCATCATCGGTTCGCCGGAAACCAGGATCATCAGGCGCGGTGAAAAACCGGCGCTGGTCTATACGCCGCGTTCGGCGGCGGGCCCAAGAAAATGACTGACCAGAAAATGATCGACCATTGCGGCAAGCGCTTCGACGGTTTCCGCCGACGGGACATCCGGCAGCGCCGGCCTGCGGATCATCACCACCTCGATGCCGAGCGCCCGCGCTGCGGCGATCTTGCCGTAGGTCGCCTCGCCGCCACTGTTCTTGGACACGACGACATCGACGTGGTGGTCGCGAAGCAGCGCATGTTCGTCCGCTTCCCGGAACGGCCCGCGCGCCAAGAGATAGGTCGCATCGGGCACAGCGAGCCTTGGCTCGACCGGATCGACGCTGCGGATGAGATAGTGATGTTGGGGTGCGGCCTCAAAAGCGGCGACCTCCTGCCGCCCGAGCGCCAGGAAAACGTGGCGCGGAGCCGACCCCAGCGCCGTCACCGCGCTGGCAACACTGTCGACCAGCGTCCACCGGTCGCCTGCGGCAGGCTCCCAGCCCGGGCGCCTGAGCGCAATGATCGGCACGCCGGCCTCATGCGCCGCTTCCGCGGCATTGGCGGAGATTTGCGCCGCATAGGGATGCGTGGCGTCGATCAGCAGGCCGACGTCGGTCTCGCGCAGATATGCCGCCAGCCCGTCGGCACCACCGAAACCACCCGTACGGGTGGGCACGTCTTGCGCGACAGGATTTTCGGTGCGGCCGGCCAGCGACAGCGTGAGCGACACATCGGCGCGCGCGGCCAGCTTTCCCGCCAGTTGCCGGGCTTCGGTGGTTCCGCCGAGGATCAGAATAGGGTGGGTCATCATGCCTGCTGAGGGTCCGCGCGGCGCCAAGCTCAACTCAAGATGGCTGACAATCGTCGGCATCGGCGAGGACGGTGTAGCGGGTCTCGGCGAAGAGGCCAAGCGACTGGTCGCCGAGGCCGAATTCGTCTTCGGCGGCACGCGCCACCTTGCCCTTGTCGCATCGCTCACCAAAGGCGAAGCACGCGCCTGGCCGACCCCTTTCGATGCAGAAATGCGCGACGTGCTGGCACTTGCGGGTAAAAAGGTCTGTGTGTTGGCCTCGGGCGATCCGTTCTTCCATGGTGTCGGCGTCACCCTTGCTCGCAAGATTTCTTCCCAAGAGATGCAGGTGATCCCCGCCCCTTCTGCCTTCTCGCTGGCCGCCGCCCGCCTCGGCTGGGCGCTACCGGATATCGAAACCATTTCGCTGCACGGCCGCTCGCTCGACCTGCTGCGGCCACTGCTGCACCCGGGCACCCGGATCCTTGCGCTGACCGCGGACGGCGACGCGCCGGCAGCGATTGCGCGCCTGCTGACCGAACTCGACTTCGGCGCCTCACGACTGACGATTCTGGAGGCACTGGGTGGCCCGAACGAAAGGCTGCGTTCGGCGCGCGCGGACGCCTTCGACCTCGAAAAGATCAGCCCGCTCAACGTGCTGGCAACCGAAGTTGACTCAATTTCAGAAGCACGCATCCTGCCGCTGACATCGGGCCTTGGCGATCATTTGTTCGAGCATGACGGCCAGATAACCAAGCGCGAGATCCGCGCCATCACCCTGTCCGCCCTCGCCCCCAGGCGCGGCGAATTGCTGTGGGACATCGGCGCCGGCTCGGGTTCGATCGGCATCGAATGGATGCTGGCCCATCCCTCCATGCGCGCCACTGCCATCGAGGCCGATCCAACCCGCGCCGCCCGCATCCACCGCAATGCTTCACATTGCGGCGTGCCCGGTCTTGTCGTGGTCGAAGGTTCGGCACCAAAGGCGCTTGCCAAGCTAGGCACGCCCGATGCCATCTTCATCGGCGGCGGCGGCAGCGATACCGGCGTGCTGGGCGCGGCCATCAAGGCACTGCGTGTTGGCGGCCGGCTGGTCGCCAACGCGGTGACGCTGGAGATGGAGGCGCTGCTTCTCGCCCGTCACGCCGCGCTCGGCGGCGACCTCACCCGCATCTCTATCTCCCGTGCTTCACCGGTTGGTTCGATGCAGGCATGGCGGCCGGCTATGCCGGTCACCCAATGGAGCTGGGTCAAGCCATGATGGTCGCGGGCATCGGCAGCCGCAAAGGCGTGGGTGTGCAAGACATTCTTGCGGCGATAGAAACCGCGCTGGAAGCGCATGGGCTGGCGATGACGGGGCTTTCGGCGCTCGCCACCGCTTCTCTGAAGCAGGACGAGCAGGCAATCTTCTCGGCGGGGCGCGAGCTAGCCCTGCCAGTGATCGTTGTCGAGGACGCTGCGCTCAGGGCCGCGTCTTCGCGTGCAATCAGCCGCTCGAGCCTGTCGCAGGAACATGCCGGCACGCCGTCGGTTTCCGAAGCCTCGGCGCTTGCTGCTGCCGGAAAAGGCGCGCAACTGCTTGGGCCGCGCACTGTCCTCGGCCCGGTCACCTGCGCCATCGCCATCAGCGGAGACGCGGCATGACCGTCCACTTCATCGGCGCCGGACCTGGCGCGGCCGACCTCATCACCTTGCGCGGCAGCAGACTGCTGGCAAGCTGCCCGGTCTGCCTCTATGCCGGCTCGATCGTCGCGCCGGAACTGTTGCAGCACTGCGCGCCCGGCACGAAATTGATCGACACCGCGCCGATGTCGCTCGACGAGATCGAGGCCGAGTACCTGGCGGCTCACCAGGCCGGCCACGATGTCGCCCGCCTGCATTCCGGTGATCTCTCGGTGTGGAGCGCCGTCGCCGAGCAGATCCGCCGGCTGGAAAAGCACGGCATCGCCTATACGCTGACGCCGGGCGTGCCCTCTTTCGCAGCCGCCGCGGCAGCGCTGCGTCGCGAACTGACCATTCCCGAAGTCGCGCAAAGCCTGGTGCTGACCCGCATCTCCGGCCGGGCCTCGAAAATGCCGCCCGGCGAAACCCTGGCCGGTTTCGGCCGCACCGGCGCGACGCTGGCCATTCATCTTGCCATCCACGCCATCGACCGTATCGTCGCCGAGTTGACGCCATTCTATGGCGCCGATTGCCCGGTGGCGGTCGTCTTCCGCGCTTCCTGGCCGGACGAGCGTGTACTGACCGGCACACTGGCGACAATCGAGGCGCAATTGGCCGCCGATCCGATGGAACGAACGGCAATCATCTTCGTCGGCCGCTCACTGGCAGCGGAAGGCTTTGGCGAGAGTTCACTTTACGACGCCCACTACCAGCGGCGTTTTCGCGGGCGGGACGGACTGTGAACGACGGTACCGGAAACAGAGGTGGAAACACCACAATCGAACAGGCTTTGGCCCGGCTGAACTTCAAACCGCGCCAGTTGGAGCCGGGCCAAGTCTGGCTGGCCGGCGCCGGCCCCGGTGATCCCGGCTGCCTGACGCTGGAAGTTCTGGCCGCGCTTGGGCAGTGCGATGCGCTCGTCTACGACGCGCTGGTATCGCCCGATATCGTCGCTGTCGCCGAGGCCGCGGAGCTGTTCTACGCCGGCAAGCGCGGCGGCCAGCCATCGATGAAGCAGGACGACATCACCGCTCTGCTGGTTCGGCTGGCGCGAGAAGGTCGCCGCGTCGTCAGGCTGAAGGGTGGCGACCCCTATATTTTCGGTCGCGGCGGCGAAGAGGCGCTGGCGCTGGCGCGCGAAAACATCCCGTTCCGCGTCCTATCCGGCCTGACTTCGGGCCTCAGCGCGCTTGCCGGTGCCGGTATCCCGGCCACCATGCGCGGCATCAACAAGGCGGTGATCCTGGCCACCGGCCACGCCGCCGGCACCGATGACGACCTCGACTGGGCAGCAATCGCCCGCACCGGCCAGCCGATCGTCGTCTATATGGGCATGGCCAATCTGCCCCTGATATCAGCCTCGCTGCTCGGGGGCGGACTGGCGCCGTCGACGCCGGCGGCAGTGATCGTTGCCGCGACGCCGCCCCAGGCGGGGATGGGCGTCGCCCCGGTAGCCACCATCGCCGAGGAAGCGGCTGCCGCCGGCCTTGCCGCGCCGGCGCTGATCGTCGTCGGCGGCATCGTCGCGATGCGCGCGGCATTGGCGGGCGCGGCAGGACCCGCGCGATCATCATCGGCGCGCCGCGCTCGGGCTCGGGCAAGACCAGCGTCACCATCGGTATCCTGCGCGCGCTCGCCAGGCGCGGCCTGAAAGTGCGCGGCGCCAAGTCGGGCCCCGACTATATCGATCCCGGCTTCCACACCGCCGCGACAGGCCTTTCCGGTGTCAATCTCGACAGCTGGGCGATGCCACCTGCGCTGCTCAACGCGCTGGCAGGCGACGCAACTGAAGACGCCGATTTCATCTTCCTCGAAAGCGCCATGGGCCTGTTCGACGGGATTCCCGCTGCTCCAGGCCGCACCGGCTCGGCCGCAGACCTTGCCCGGCTCTACGGCCTGCCGGTGCTGCTGGTGCTCGACGTTTCCGGGCAGTCGACCACGGCGGCGGCCGTCGCCAAGGGTTTTGCTACCTATGACCCCGATGTGCGCATGGCCGGCGTCGTGCTCAATCGGCTGGGCAGCGAGCGCCACCGCCGGCTTTGCAGCGACGCGATCGAAGCGCTCGATCTGCCAGTGGTCGGCGCGATCCTGCGCGACCCGACGCTCAATCTGCCGGAGCGCCATCTCGGCCTCGTTCAGGCCGGCGAGTATGAGAATTTGATGGCGCATCTCGACCGGCTGGCTGACATGGTCGAACAGTCGCTCGACCTCGACGCCGTTATGGCGCTGGCGGCGCCATTTGAACCTGCGCCGGGCAACTTCAGCGACGCGCTGCCACCGCCCGGCCAGCGCATCGCACTGGCCGAGGATGCCGCCTTCACCTTTCTCTATCCGCATGTCGCCGCGCATTGGCGCAAGGCCGGGGCGCAAATCGTCCCCTTCTCGCCACTCGCCGACGAGGCGCCCAGCGACAATTGCGATGTCTGCTGGCTGCCCGGCGGCTATCCCGAGCTTCACGCCGGCCGCCTCGCGGCGGCCGCGAATTTCCGGGCCGGCATTGAGGCGATTTCGGCCACGCGGCCGGTGCATGGCGAGTGCGGCGGCTTCATGGTGCTCGGCGAAGCGCTGGAGGACGTATCGGGCGAGACGCACAGGATGCTCGGCCTGCTCGGTCATTCGACCAGTTTTGCCAAGCGAAAGATGAATCTCGGCTACCGCGAGGCGCGGCTGCGTGCCGATTGCCCGCTTGGAGCCCAAGGCGCGCTGATCCGCGGCCACGAATTCCACTATGCGCAGATGAGCGCGACTGGCAATGACGAGCCATTGGCCGACCTCGCTGACGGCCAGGGCAATCCGCTCGGCGCCTCCGGCTACCGCCGCGGCCATGTCAGCGGCACGTTCTTCCATGCCATTGCGAGAGGCTAGAGCATGATCCCGAACCGGAGGTCCGCGTCAGCGAAAAGTGGGAACCGGTTTTCGGAATAGATCATGCTCAAACTCAAGGACATGCCCCCTTCGCCCCGCCAAGCGCTCGATGACATCGCGCTCTGCTTCGTCTTCTTCACCCGGCTGCCGCTGCCGGTCGTCGATTTCCGGGACCGCAGCCTTGCTGCCGCGATCTGGGCAGCGCCGGTCGCCGGCCTCGCCGTCGCTCTGATTGGCGCCTTGGTTTACGCGATCGGGACCTGGCTCGGGCTTGCCGCCGGTCCGGCAGCAGGACTGACCCTAGCCGCAACCTTGCTCGCCACCGGCTGCATGCATGAGGACGGACTTTCGGATGTCGCCGACGGTTTTGGCGGCGGCAAGACGCGCGAGAAAAAACTGGAGATCATGCGCGACAGCCGTATCGGCGCCTACGGCGCTTGTGCGCTCGGTCTCTCGCTGCTGATCCGCTGGAGTGTGCTTTCGGAATTCGCCAGCCCGGCGCAGGTTCTCGCCGCTCTCATTGCCGCGCATGCCGCTTCGCGCGGCCTGCTCGGCGCTTTCATGCATCTGTTGCCGCCGGCTCGCAGCGACGGTCTCTCGGTTGACGCAGGCACCGTGTCGGCCGAAACCGCCATTGCCGGTGCCGTGCTCGGCGCCGTCGCGCTGCTGACGCTAGGGTTCGGTGGCGCGGTCGCCGCGCTCATCCTGCTCGGCCTGTTGTTTGCCGCCTTCCGTATGCTGTGCCTCAGCCAGATCGGCGGCCAGACCGGCGACACGGTCGGCGCGCTGCAGCAGTTTGGCGAAATCGCAATCCTGCTCGTCGCTTCCGTTTGCCTTTCCTGACTCTGTTTCGGAGACTTTGCCCCCATGCCTTTCAAATCGCTTGATGAATTGCGCGCGGCCTGCCTCGATCTGCCTGCCGGCAGCGACGCCGCGGCAAATGCCGTCGCCCGCCGCCAAAACACGCTGACCAAGCCGCAAGGCAGTCTCGGCCGGCTGGAGACCATAGCGGCCTGGCTTGCTCGCTGGCAGGGCCGCGACATGCCGCAGCTCGACCGCGTCAAAGTCTTCGTCTTTGCCGGCAACCACGGCGTCACCGCACAGGGTGTGTCGGCCTTCCCGTCAGAGGTCACCGTGCAGATGGTGGCGAATTTCGCCGGCGGCGGCGCCGCCATCAACCAACTCGCCCGCATCGCCGGCGCCGAACTCGACGTCATTCCGCTCGACCTCGACCGTCCGACCGGCGACTTCACGCAAGAGCCGGCAATGGTCGACGAGGCGTTCCTCGCCGCCGTTGCGGCCGGCTACGGCGCGGTGACGAAAGACCTCGACCTCGTCTGTTTCGGCGAAATGGGCATCGGCAACACCACGCCGGCGGCCGCCATTTCGGCCGCCCTGTTTGGCGGCGGCGCGGAAAAATGGACCGGGCGCGGCACCGGCGTCGACGATGCCGGCCTGGTACGCAAGATCACCGCCATCGAGGCTGGCCTCAAGCGCCACGCCGGGGGCCTTGCCGATCCGCTGAAGATCGCGGCAGCCCTTGGCGGGCGCGAACTCGGCGCCATTTTCGGTGCGACGCTAGCCGCACGCCATCACGGCGTGCCTGTGCTGCTCGACGGCTTCGTCTGCACCGCCGCCGCCGCACCGCTGGCAAGATTGCACCCCGCCGGCCTCGCCCACACGCTTGCCGCCCATGTCTCGGCCGAATCCGGCCACCGCCGCCTGCTCGAGGCGCTCGGCCTGCCGCCGCTGCTCGATCTCGGCATGCGGCTCGGCGAAGGTTCTGGCGCCTGCCTCGCCGTCAACATAATCCGCTCGGCGCTCGAATGCCATGCCCGCATGGCAAGTTTTGCGGAGGCTGGTGTTTCGGAGAAGTAAAAGGCTCGGTCTACCGGCCCTTTGCGCCTAGTGGAGTGTTTGAGCTGGGGACATCGCGAACAGTTTGCCATCCTACCGAGCAGGGCATGTTTCTATTTTCTGGTGTCGGGACCTAGGCGTCGAAGACGCCGGCGGCAGCGATTGGGCGAAAGGCGACGGACTGCGAGCACCGTAACATAGAAAGAATCCAGGAAGAGGTGAATTCTCCACCGGCTAAAGCCGGTGGCTTCCGGTTACGGCTTAGAGCCGGATCGGTCCGCCGTTCGGCGGACTCAGGTCACGTCAAATTGGTCGTCAGGTTCCGGCGGCGTTTGGTTGACGATGTACTCCATCCACATTTCATCCGTCACGTTGCCGCTCGTGCAAACCCAGTAGCCCCCGCGCCCACAGAAGCTGTCCCCAGTAGCGCTTGCGCGACGATTTGAACTCGCTCAGCAGTTTGTGCGAACTGCGCCCCTTCAGATACTGCACCGCTCGTGACACGCTCAGATCCGGCGGGATCGACAGCAGCAGGTGGATGTGATCACGGTTTACACTACCCGCATGTATCAGAATCTCATGCGCCCGCGCCGTCTCACGTATCAGCTCTCGGCAGCGCTGCCCGACGTCCCCGCCAAGCACTTGGTAGCGGTACTTCGTGATCCACACTATGTGATATTTGCAGTCCCAAATCGTGTGACTGCCACGCTTTGTAGCTCTCCATTCCGCCAGTCTACATGCGCAGCGCCGCAATCCCATGCCGGCTAAAGCCGGGGGGTTTACAGATCCCCTATCGGGGACTCTAAGCCCCTCTCTTCGCCGGCGGAAGCTGCGTGATTGGGAGGCCTATTTACAAGGCAGCGGGTAAAGCCGTGCCATGGCCTTGATCATCAGCGACTGCACCCGAGTGAAAGGCTCTTCGGTCAGGTCGTCGAGGTTGAGGTTCTCATTGACCTCGTCGACCACTTCCATAGCCAGATCCGTGTCCATGTTCGCGTCACCGCAAATGAGCTTCGCTTCTACCAATCCCCTGTGGAACTGAATGACATCGGTGGCGAACTCGGTGAATGCTGCCTGCTCCGCGTCCGTCAGGGACATGGGCCAGTCAAGGAAAAGCTTGAAGATGCCCGAACGCCGTGCGGTGGACGACATGACGCTGTCATAGGCCAGCGCCCGGTCGGTCGCGTCCCGCCGTTGCTGAAGTCCTTCCGCGCTGTCGTAGGGTGCCGTGATCTTGACGGACAGGTACCAGTTCGAAGCTCCATAGGCAGCGATCGCGGCGGCCAGTCCGGCTAGGATGCCGTAGGCGATCCAGCGGTCCTTGCGGGTTACGGGCTTGGCGGACTCGTGGCCGAAAAGTGCGAGCGTCGCGAGGCTGTCGATGTTGACTTCGATGAGGCGGTCCCACTGCTCGGCGGCCTGGCCTTGCGGGTGTCCGTCCCCTTCCGGATCATCGCCATCGTCTGGGCGTTCGGGAGGTCAATTACTTCCGGTTCGTCGCCTCCTGAGAGCTGGTCGACGTAGTGCCCGGCCGAGTGCACCCAAGCCGCACGCGCCCACTTCCCGGCCTGCTCCAATGTCTCCGCGTCGACACCTTCCTTGCGGGCGGATTGGACCGCGCCGACGGCGGCTAGCTGCACCGCCATCTTGGGGAACGCGACTTGGCGCTCGCGGATGATAGCGTGCTCGCCGTCGCCCTTGAGGCCTGCGATATGATCAACATAGGCGATGCAATAGGAGAGCGCGCCTCCAGCTTCGCGGATGCGCTGGTAGTGCCCCGCGGCCTCCGCCTTGATCTTCTCGAACTTCTCGTCCGCTTTCGCCATCGACCCCCCCCCGTCGTCCCCACAGTAGGTTTGCATTCCTCGGGTGTTTTGTCGACGGGTCGATATTGACGCGGTCAGAAGAGCTCAGCCCTAGGCCGTGTGGACACTACCGCAGCCATAGGACGATGGCCGCGAGAGTGACAACGGCGCGGTAATTGCGGGCGGTTTTCTCGAAGCGGGTTGCGACCCGGCGGAACTGCTTGAGCTTGGAGAAGCAGCATTCGACGAGATGACGCTGGGCTTAGAGGTGCTTGTCGAGCGGATATTTGAGCGACCGCGATGGGTTGTTTGGGATGACGGCGACCGCATCCTTGGCGGCGATGGCTTGGCGTAAATGGTCAGCGTCATAGGCGGTGTCGGCCATGACCATCTCGGCGGACAGTCCTTCGATCGAGGCTGCCGCTTGCGGCGCATCGCCCTTTTGACCTGCAGTAAGCGTGAACCGCACAGGGCACCCTAAGCCGCGAACGGCCATGTGGATCTTGGTGCTCAGGCCGCCGCGGGAGCGACCAAGGGCTTGATCTTCAGACCCCCTTTTTTGGCCCCGGCCGCATGTTGGTGGGCCCGGACGATGGTGGAATCGATGATTAGATATTCGAAGTCCGGATCATCGGACATCGCCTCGAAGATGCGCCACCAGACACCCTTGCTGCTCCATCGACTGAAGCGGCGGAATACGCTGTTCCAATCGCCGAATACATCGGGAAGATCGCGCCAGGCGGAGCCCGTTCGTACAATCCATAGCACCGCCTCGACGAACATCCGGTTACCCCGGCCCGTCGATCCCTTCTGGTCAGGACGCCCGATGATCAGCGGCGACAGCCGCTCCCACGCCCCGTCACTCAATATCAACCGATCCATCACGCCCAAGGCTGCCTCCAAAAAGCAGTCTTGAATCACGCTTCGATCAAAAAGGGAATCCTAAGAGTCCACACGGCCTAGTGCCTGAAGCCCTGTGGATGTATTGTGGCCCGGCTTTGGAGCCATGGGGGGCGCTATGAAAGAGAAACTTGCTGCGATCGGCGAGGCCGATGCGCTGGCGCTGCCGCAGCGCCAACCGAGGAATCACTGGCCGTTCTTCTTTGTACTCCTTGTTCCAGCCTATTTGCTGAACGCGGCGACCAGCTCGAGCTGGGCGGCTGCCGCTGGCTACGTGGCCGTTCCGGCGGTCATCGGATATTTCATCCTGAAACGCGCGACAAGTTTTGGCGTCTTGGCAGCAGGGTACATGGTTTTCGCTGCGATCCTGTTCGGGCTGGTTGGCAAGGATGCATACAATGCCGTCGAAGGCGCAGAGAAGTCGATCCTGACAGGCTGCATGGAGCGCAACGAGGAAGTGGCACAGCTGCCGAGCGAGCAGGAGAAGAATACCTACTGCACGTGCTACTCCGGCAAGATGGCCACGCCCGTAGTTTGGATGGCCAGCACGGCCTTCCTGACGTTCCGCCAGCCTACGCCCATCCAGAACAACCCGCAGATGATATCCATCGCTACCGAAGCGTCGATG
The DNA here is from genome assembly GCF_040318085.1 of Mesorhizobium sp. M1322. NCBI lineage: Bacteria > Pseudomonadati > Pseudomonadota > Alphaproteobacteria > Hyphomicrobiales > Phyllobacteriaceae > Mesorhizobium > Mesorhizobium sp. M1322. The sequence goes on along the minus strand of NZ_JAMYLP010000012.1, from coordinate 77,844 downwards.
CAATGTGCGGCCCTGCTTTGAGCCGCCCCCGGAGATGAGACGCCTATTTTTTTTCAGTCTGGCCGTGTTTGTCCTCTCTACTGCGGCATGGGCTCAGCCCACGCCTGACGAGAAACTGGCAGCCTTCGATCCTTTCGAGACGCTCTATATCCTGCGGGTCGCCGAGAACGGAGTCATGGCCGACGTTCGGCTGATCCTCGCCGATCCAGAGAATGAGAAGGACGGGTACCTGTGGGCGATGAAGGTGCTTGCGTTCGACTTCGCCCTCCTGAGCAAGCTTGCCGCGCCGCACCATACCGAGGTCAGCAAAATCTATGAGGAGCGTTCCGAAATCTATGCGCGCTACGTCCGCGGCGAAAGCGACGACGTCAAACTGAAGGCCGAAGAAAAGGCCAACGAGGACCGCAAGAACGCGAACTACAACAAGCGCTTCGAGGCGTACTCGGACACCGACAAGGCCGCCGCTCAACTCCGTAAGGTGGCTTTGGACAATGCCGCGCGTGAGGTCGGCAACGCCGTCATAGGGCAGGCAAAAATCTTCGCATCGGAAAGACCCAAATAGGAATTCGTTCTTGCTTCGCTCCTGCCGGACAAGCCCCTCAACGGCCATTTTGTTGACCGTCCTAGGTGCCACGGGGCTTTCCCTTATGGTCCTGACGTGGCCTTGCGCCTTCGCGTGGCCTCATCGTCTGACGGCTATCTCATTGAAATCATAACAATGAAGAAATGGTGGGTGCGACAGGGATCGAACCTGTGACCCGCTGATTAAGAGTCAGCTGCTCTACCAACTGAGCTACGCACCCACTCGCCGGTAAACCAGCGTCGGCGGGCATATAGCCGCCGCCATCCGCCATGTCCAGCCCTGCCGGATTCATTTCCCGACAAATCGCTGAAGTGCCGCACATCGTCAGACGAACAGCTTGCCTTCCGCCACCTTGACGGCATGGCCGCCGATGCGGGCGGCGGCGAGTTTGCCGCCTTCGACATTCAGTTCGAGGCGGATGCGCGAAGGCCGGCCCATCTCCAGCCCTTGCTCGATCCACAGTCGCGAGACCCCGTCTCGCGGGCCGTCGAAATGCATGATCGCGCCGGCGAAGGCGGCCGCCGCCGAACCGGTCGCCGGATCTTCATAGGAAGGATTGCCCGGCACGATCATGCGGACATGGAAGGCGCTGTGGTGGTTCACCGTCTCGCGGCAGTAGACGTACGGGCTGGCGAAGGTCCATTCGCTCTTGCGGGGTGCCAATTCCGACCACGCCTGGTTGTCCAGCCTTATCCGGGCCGCCGCCTCAAGGTCGGCGACGGGGATGGTCACATAAGGCACGCCGGCCGACCAGAACGAGACGCGGTGATTCTCGAAGCCGACTTCGTGTGGCCCCAGCCCAAGTGCTGCGCCGATCGCCTCTGGGTCAGCGACAAGTTCCAGTGGCTCCGGCAGTTTGGCCAGGTCGAACTCGGCAAAGATGGCGCCATCGTGCTTGCTGACGGCGCAGCGCACCGGGCCGATATTCTCCTCCAGGACGAAGATGCCGGCGGTGTCGCCATCGCCAGCCATTTCGGCAAGCGCGATCGCGGAACCGACAGTCGGATGGCCAGCGAACGGCATCTCATAATCGGGCGTGAAGATGCGGATGCGGGCGCGGTGCTTGGGATTGTCAGGCGGCAGCACGAAAACGGTTTCCGACAGGTTGAACTCGCGTGCGGTGGCCTGCATCGCGGCCGTGTCCAGCCCCTTGCTGTCAAGCACGACGGCCAGCGGATTGCCGGCCAGCCGCTCTGTGGTGAACACGTCGTAAAGTAAGTAATTCCGGGTCAGCATGGTAGAAAGCCTTCTGCCTCAATCCCAACATGGGCGAAATTTAATTTGATATTTGAACCATTAGGCCTGATCTGTGCACGGATGGGATCATCACTGTTTATAGGGGTCCGGCGTGGACCAGATTGTCAATCTGCCAAAGACGGAATCCACTTCCGACATAGAGACGGCACTCGGACTTGACCACCTGGGCCCGAAGAAGAAGCGCCGTCGCGGCTGGCTTTATGGCCTGCTTGTGCTGGTCGTCATCGCCGCAAGCCTCGCCGGCTACCAGTGGTATGCCGGGTCTCCAACCAAGATCGACTATACCACGGTGCCAGCCGCTGTCGCCGACCTCACCGTCGAGGTATCGGCCACCGGCACGCTGCAGCCGCTCACCCAAGTCGACATTTCGAGCGAACTGTCCGGCGTCGTTCGCTCGGTCGCGGTCAACGAGAACCAGCAGGTGAAGAAGGGCGATGTGCTGGCGGCGCTCGACACCGCCAAGCTGGAGGTGCAGATCGAGCGCGCCGAGGCTTCCGCCAAGGCGGCGGCCGCCAATGTCGAGACCGCCACCGTAACCCTCACCGAAAACGAAAAGGCGCTTCTGCGCGCGGCGGCGCTCACCAAGCGCGGCATGGCGACGGACCAGTCGCTTGAAGCGGCGACAGCGACGCGCGACCGCTCCAAGGCAGCACTCGACAGCGCCAAAGCCAATCTTGCCATCGCCAATTCCGATCTCAAGGCGCAGCAGACGGACTTTGCCAAGAGCACCATCTATGCGCCCATTGACGGCATCGTGCTGACGCGCTCGGTCGATCCCGGCCAGACGGTTGCTTCCTCGTTGCAGGCGCCGGTGCTGTTCGTCATCGCCGCCGACCTCAGGAACATGGAGTTGAAGGCAGCGGTCGACGAGGCCGACATCGGCGCCGTCAAGCCCGGCCAGCATGCGCGCTTCACCGTCGACGCCTTTCCGGAACGGCCGTTCGATGCCGAGATCCGCGACATTTCCTATGCATCGGTCACCACCGACGGCGTCGTCACCTACGACGCGCGGTTCGAGGTCGACAATAACGAGCTACTGTTGCGGCCCGGCATGACTGCCACCGTTTCGGTCGTCACCAGGCAGGCAAAAGGCGTGCTCACCGTACCGTCGACGGCTTTCCGTTACCGGCCGGCGCAAACAGCCGCCCGGGCGTGGAGCCTGAGCGACCTGTTCACGGGCCGCATGGGCCGTCCAGGCGGCAACCGCCAGCGCCAGGCGACGGCGCAGCCCACCGACGGCTCGCGCACGCTCTACGTGCTGCAGAATGGCCGGCCCCGCCCGGTCAACGTCAAGATCGGCTCCACCGAACTGACCGAGATCACCTCCGGTCTCGAAGAAGGTGCGCAAGTCATCATCGCAGCGCAGCAGCGGAGCTGAAATCATGTCAGGCTCGCTGCTCATCACCTTCGACAAGGTCTGGAAAAGCTATGGCCAGGGCGAAGCCACGGTCCATGCGCTGGCTGGCGTTGACCTTGCTATCCGCCGCGGCGAATTCGTCGCCATCATGGGCCCGTCCGGTTCGGGCAAGTCGACGGCGATGAACATCATCGGTTGCCTCGACACGCCGACGGCCGGAACCTACAGCTTCATGGGCATCGACGCCGGTCGTCTCGACCGCAACCGCCGCGCCTTGCTGCGCAATCTCTATGTCGGCTTCGTCTTCCAGGGCTATAATCTCCTGCCGCGCACCACCGCGGTGGAGAATGTCGAACTGCCGCTGATCTATCGCGGCGTCGCCGCCCGCGAGCGTCACGATCTCGCCATGAAGGCGCTGGCCGAGGTCGGCCTTGTCGGCCGCGAGCACCACACGCCAGCCGAGCTCTCCGGCGGCCAGCAGCAGCGCGTGGCGATCGCACGCGCCATCGTCACCAGGCCAACCCTGCTCGTCGCCGACGAGCCGACCGGCAATCTCGATACCGTCCGCACGCACGAGATCATGGAACTCCTGACGCGGCTGAACACCGAACTTGGCCTCACCATCGCCATGGTCACGCACGAGGCCGACGTCGCTGCCTATGCCGAGCGCACAATTCGCTTCCTCGACGGCCACGTCGCCTCCGACACCGTGAATCTCGAGGTGGCCTAGCCATGATGCCGAAGAGTAGAAACCAGTTTTCGGAAGAGATCATGGCTAAACACAGAGATAGAGCCCCATCCCGGTTCTATCGGGATGGATCAGGCTCTGGATCATGATCTGGGAAACGGTCCGCCTCTCGCTGCTTTCGGTCCGCCGCAACGTGCTGCGCTCGTTCCTGACGCTGCTCGGCATCGTCATCGGCGTCGCCGCCGTCATCGCCATGCCCACCATTGGCTCAGGCACCACCGAAAAGGTAAAGGCCGATATCTCGAAGCTGGGCAGCAATTTGCTCGTTGTCCGTCCCGGCCGCCCGGCCGGGCCCGGCGGACCGGGAGGGCTCGACCAGGCCACACGTCCGCTAGGCAGCAAGGAAGTTGCCGCGCTCGTCGCACACCTGAGCGGCGCCCGCGCCATTTCGCCCGCCTCGCAAAAGCAGGTCCGCGTCATCTTCGGCACCGAAAGCCTGACGTCGGGTGTCACCGGCACCGACAGCGCTTATCTCGATGCGCGCGACTGGAAGCTGGTTTCGGGCCGCCCGTTCAGCGATTCGGAAATCCGCTCGGGTACCGGCGTTTGCCTGATCGGCGAAACCGTGCGCCAGCAGTTCTTCGGCGCCGGCGACCCCGAAGGCGAGATCATTCGCGTCAACCGCACCTCCTGCAAGATCATCGGCCTACTCGAGCCGAAGGGCTATACCGGCTTCGGTCAGGACCAGGACAATGTCGTGCTGATGCCGCTCGCCGCCTACCCGCGCCGCATCGCCGGCAACCGCGACATCGACTCGATCTACGTCGCCGCCGACGACAGGACGTCGACCACCGAGCTGCTGCCACGCGTCGAGGACATTTTGCGCGACACGCGCCGCATCACGCCGGACCGCGAGGACGATTTCTCGATACGCGACATGACCCAGATCGCCGACGCCATGGCGAGCGCCACCACGACGATGACCGGCATGCTGGGTGCGGTTGCCGGCGTCAGCCTGTTGGTCGGCGGCATCGGCATCATGAATATCATGCTGGTGTCGGTCACCGAGCGCACCCGCGAGATCGGCATCCGGCTGGCCATCGGCGCGCATGAAAAGCATATCCTCATCCAGTTCCTGGTCGAGGCAACCGTGCTGTCGCTGCTCGGCGGCATCATCGGCATCCTGATCGGCCTGGCGCTGGCCGGCCTCGCCTCGCTGACGCTGGCCATCCCGTTCGCGCCAAGCCCGGCGGTGATCCTGCTCGCTGTCGGCTTCTCGGCGCTGATCGGCATGGTGTTCGGTTTCTTCCCGGCGCTGCGCGGCGCACGGCTCGATCCGATCGACGCACTGAGGCATGAATAGAGCGGCGGGAGCGTGCGCCGCCTTCAGACGTCCCCCAAATTTTTACGCTGCCCTCACCCTGCCCTCTGTCGCGAAACAGACCGCGGTGATAGCAATCGCCTTGGGGATATGGGGGAATAGTGGGATGAGCAAGAAAGAGCGAGTGGTTTTTGGTGGCGGTGATCATCGAGGCCGCATTGGCGGGCCTTTGGTGGTACTTGGCCAGCTATGGCATGGCCAACCCCGATCACGTCACCGCCGATTTCCAGCAGGTTGTCGGTCAGACGATGGGAACGGCGATGGGTGCGCTGTTGGGTATCGGCGTCATGCTGTTTTTCGTCGCCGCCCGCAACGACCGCAAAAGCATCGAAGACAAAATGCGTCGTTAGAGCGACGTGCGTCCACTTGGACGCACAAAGTACGCTCTAACACTTTGAATCTTTGCATCGTGCTTTCCGAAAATCGATTCCGATTTCCGGCCTATGCGTCAGTCCTTGCCGGCAAAATGCCACTCGATCAGTGGCTTCATGTGCGGCATCAGCCCGTCCGGCAGGTCATCAGCATTGCGGATGATAACAGGCCCTTCGATTTCCGGCTCTGCCTCCGTGGCGACAAAGGCATTGATGCGCTGCGCGACCTCATCGGCCGATGCCGTCTCGCGATAGCGGCGAAAGATCACCGTGCCGGTTGCCGTCGACAGGGCGTAATAGCGCCTGCCGCGTGTCGCGCCGGCAAGGTCGAGGCCGGTTTCTTCCCGCACCTCGCGGATCATGTTGAAGTCGACATCGACAAGGCCGTCGCGGAAATCGGTTGGCTCGAACGAGCCGGCGGCGAAGTAGACGCGGCCGGCATTGACCGTGTGCGACGCCATGCGGATCGCCACCAGCGCATTGTCGCCGGCGACCAGCATGGCATGGGCATAGGCGTGCTCGGCCCCAGCCACCTGCCGGTTGCCGCGCCAAAGCATGAAGGTCGAGTAGCGCACCGCATGGCAGCGGCCGACGAGGCTGTTGTCGCGATAGCTGAGCGCCGAGAGCAGCACCACGGTGCCGTCGAACAACGCCGGATTGGCTGCGGTCTCGCGCCGCCAATTCTCGGCGATCGCTTGCGCATTATCGCGTTCGAACGGATGCGGGCCGGGGTCGAGCCTGACGTCGACGGCATCGACCGGCAGGATGGTGTTGCGCGGCAGGTCGAAGCTCAACGGAGCGACCCTCAGGCCATTTCAAGGGTGATCGCCACCGGACAATGATCCGACGCTTTCGGCCGATCCCAGCCGGCACGCGGAAAGCGGTCCACCTCCTGGCCCGCCGGAAAGATCGTGCGCCAGGGCTGGCCGTTGCGGATGATGTCGGGAACGGCCGTCGCGTTCTTGGCTGCCAGTGCCTTCGACAACAGGATGTAGTCGAGCTGGCATAGATGCCGCTCTTGCGGTCCGCGCGTATGATATAAAGTCCAACGGTCCATCTCCGGGCGTCGCTCGACCGCATTCTCGCAAAAGCCGCCGGCGGTGAGCACGTTGAGGCAGGACTGGCTCTCATCGATCACCTCGAAGCGGTAGCCGTCAAAGGCGTCGCCGGAGATCTTCACGCGCTGCCGATAATCGTTCATGTCGCCGCAGATCGCCCAGCTCTTGTCCGCAGCGTGATCCCCACCGAAACGCTCCTCAATGATCCGGCGCACCGCTTGCGCCTCGGCGATGCGCAGCGGCATTGTCGCCTGGCGCCCGTCGAGACCGTTGCGGGGCGAGCCCATCGACTTGAAGTGCACCAGATAGAGCGTCAGCGGCATGCCACCGACGGTCAGGTCGATCTCCAGGCAGTCGCGCCGGAAGATGCGCTGGTTGGCCTGATGCCCAAGCGCTGCCAGTTCCGGGGTGTGCAGGCCGAACTGTTCGAACGTGACATAGGCGTGGCTTGTCATGCGCACGAATTCGATCGGCTGACCCTGAGCGGTCTCGTTGCGCATCATCACGGCGACGTCGATGCCGCGCGAGTCGTTGCCGGCGGTGGTGTATTTCTGCCGGTAGCCATGCCCGACCATCTTGAACAGATAGCCGTATTCGAAAGCTTTCAGGGCCTCGATATTGTCGACCTCCTGCATGCAGATGATGTCGGCGCGGGTGGCTGCGATGGCCAGTGCCGTCAGCTGGCGCGTGTCGTCGGATAGCGCGATCGCCCGCGCCTGTTCCAGCATTTTGTATTCGGCCTCGCTCTGGATATCAAAGAGCGCCAGCGTGCGATTTTCATGGAGCTGGTTGCGGTATCCGGAAAAATCGAACCTGTTCATCAGGTTTTCGACATTGAAGGTGGCGAGGCGCAGCGACATGGCGGTGACCTTTGCCCACAAGCGCGCTCGAAAACAAGGGGCCTCCTCTGCCCGTCATGGTTGACGAAACCTTTCCGTTCATCCTCCGTTCAGGCGCGAAGTTCCATGAATGACATTCTTCCTCGCCGGGCGTTGGGGCCTGAAATCTCTTGGAGAGTGCAATGAAACCGCTCTTTTCTTTTTCCGTCCGATCCGGGCTGCTGGCGCTGGGTCTTCTGGCCGGCCTGTCGGCCCCCTCGCTTGCCGGCCCAATTGCCAAACCCGTGCTGCCGGTGCCGGCCAACGCCGTCGCCCCGGAGATTGTGCCGGTCCGCGAGAGTTGGGCCGGCGGCAACGACAGGCGGTTGCAGAGCGAATGGCGCTGGCGCAATCGAAACGGCGCCCGGGAGTGGCGGGGTGGCGGCGATCATCGGAGATGGCGTGGTCGCGACGAAGCCTGGAGATGGCGTGGTCGCGACGAAGCCTGGAGATGGCGTGATCGCGACGACGACCGGCGCTGGCGCCACCGTCGTCATCATCGCCGTCATTTCAACGATTCCGCGATCTTTTTCGGCCTCGGCCTCGGGCTGCCCGCCTACAACTATTATAGCGGGCCGAGCTACTATGATCCGGGCTATTACCCGCCTCGGCGTCAGTATCGCACACAAAGGCTTTCCAGCGCCCATGTCCGCTGGTGCTACGACCGCTACCGGTCGTATCGCGCCTGGGACAACACATTCCAGCCCTATGGCGGTCCGCGCCAGCAGTGCTGGTCGCCTTACAGCTGAGCGGAGCGACTGGTCAACTCGAAACGGCGCCGCGCGTCGGGGCGCCGTTTTCATTTGGCCCACTTCTTGTGAAGCTCTTTCCGCCCTTTCTGAGCGATGATAACGCTATGTTTATCAGGCAGGCCTAATTACCTTGCCGATCGCACCACATGAAATGCGACGATCGCCGGGGTTGGGCGCGCGATGGCTGAAGACGAAAACAGGGACAAACGCAGGCAGCGCGTCTTCAAGGGCGCGACGATCCTGACCGGCATGACCAATTCCGAGGTCACCTGCACAGTGCGCAACATGCATGACGGCGGCGCCGAACTGAAGGTCTCGATCGACGCACGCGTGCCCGACGAGTTCCTGCTCTATGTGCCGACCGACGGCATCGCCTACAAAGCAGTGGTCCGCTGGCGCCGCGAGGACCGCATCGGCATCATGTTCACCGGCACCGAGCCAAAGCCCCACTGGCACTACGGTTAAACGTTAAAATTCGTATCCGGAACAACAGATCCAGGAAACAAAAAGCCGGCGGACCACACCGCCGGCTTTTCTGTGCAATGATGAATTGCGGGTCAGTTCTTGGCCTTGTCGACCAATTTGTTCTTCGAAATCCACGGCATCATCGCGCGCAGCTTGGCGCCGACTTCCTCGATCTGGTGGCTGTCGTTGTTGCGGCGGATGCCCTTGAAGCGCGACATGCCGGCGCGGTACTCCTGCATCCATTCCGAAGTGAACTTGCCGGTCTGGATATCCTTCAGCACGCGCTTCATCTCGGCCTTGGTGTCGGCGGTGATGATGCGCGGACCGGAGACATATTCGCCCCATTCGGCGGTGTTCGAGATCGAGTAGTTCATGTTGGCGATGCCGCCTTCATAGATCAGGTCGACGATCAGCTTGACCTCGTGCAGGCACTCGAAATAGGCCATCTCCGGCGCGTAGCCGGCTTCCACCAGCGTCTCGAAACCAGCGCGGATCAGTTCGACTAGGCCGCCGCACAGCACAACCTGCTCGCCGAACAGATCGGTCTCGCATTCCTCGCGGAAATTGGTCTCGATGATGCCCGAACGACCGCCGCCGACGCCGCAGGCATAGGACAGGGCGAGATCGAGCGCATTGCCCGAAGCATCCTGGTTGACGGCGACCAGGCACGGCACGCCGCCGCCCTTCTGGTATTCGCCCCGCACCGTGTGGCCGGGCCCCTTCGGCGCGATCATGACGACGTCGACCGAGGCCTTCGGTTCGATCAGGCCAAAGTGCACGTTGAGGCCGTGGGCGAAGGCGATCGCCGCGCCATCGCGTATGTTCGGTGAGATCTCGGATTTATAGATGTCGGCCTGCAGCTCGTCGGGCGTCGCCATCATCATCAAGTCGGCCCATTTGGCGGCTTCCGCCACGCTCATCACCTTGAGCCCGTCGGTCTCGACCTTTTGGGCGGTTGCCGAGCCGGCCTTGAGGCCGATGGCGATTTCCCTAACGCCGGAATCCTTGAGGTTGAGCGCATGCGCCCGGCCCTGGCTGCCATAGCCGATAATGGCGACCTTCTTGCCCTTGATCAGGTTGAGATCGGCGTCGCGATCGTAATAGACACGCATTTTTCTTTCCTTCCCGTTGTGAATTCAGAGCATGATGCCGAAAAGTGTGAAGCGGTTTTCGGACGACATGCTCTATCTCTTTCTCTTTGATTTAGAGCCGGATTCAGATTTCAGGCCGACTTGACCTGAAATCATCCGGCTCTAGGGGGCCTTACGGCCCGGTTTTTGCTCCGTAAAGAGCGAGAAACTGCTGCGTCGCCCGGACGGCATCGCCGCCGATCGCCGCATCAGTCAATTCCAGCCGGTCGCCGAGCAGCAGGCGGATCTGCACATCACGGGCGACCAGCCCGAAAAAGGTGCGGAATGCCGCTTCGGCATCCGAGAACTCGAGAATCCCGGCCTGCCGGCCGGCCTCCAGCACCGGCTTCAGGCGCCTGGCCAGCGCGAAGCGGCCGTTCTCCAGCACGATGGCGCCAAGATCGTCCTTGCCGTCTTTGCGCCGGATTGGGCCGGCACGGCCGACCGCCACCCGGTTCAGCGCGATCGAGGTGTCGCTCGAAATCACCTTGAGCCAATCCGAGGCGAAGCGCTCGAGGCTCGCCGTCAGCGAAGCAAGGTCGAGCCCCTTGCGGTCGACCGGCACTACTCGCACCTTGGACGCTTGCCATTGCACCGTTGCTGTCAAAAGCCCGTCGCGATCGCCGAACCATTTGTAGAGCGTTTCCTTGGAACAGCTCGCCCGCCGCGCTACGGCGGTCATGGTCAACTGATCGCCCTCCTCGACCAGCAGGCGAAGTGCAGCGTCGAGCACGGCTTTCTGCCGCTCCGTCAGCGCTTCGCCGGTGTCGATGTCGACGCTTGCCTGCAACAAACTCTTTTCCTGCTCGATGATGGCGACGTTCGCTCAAGGCCGTACCGTACGTTACGGTTCGGCGCATCTATGGCGTATTGTCGAAAACGGTGCAAGCCCTATCTCCGTTTTTGACGTCTTCCAAACCGGAATGGCCTTCACTGAAACGGCCTTACAGGAACGGCGTGGCGCGGAGAGAAAAATGCTCGTCGGCCTGCTTGCATTGACTGTTACCGCCGCTTTCGCTGGCGCCGCCATTTACATCAGCGTCGCCGAGCAGCCGGCGCGGCTTCGCCTCGATGACCGTGCACTGCTGCAGGAATGGCAGCCCGCCTACAAGCGCGGCGCCGCCATGCAGGCATCGATTGCCGTCGTCGCCTGTGTTCTTGGTGCCGTTACCTGGTGGCAGACCGGCAGTCTCGGCTATCTGGTCGGGGCGGTGATGATCATCCTGCCCTGGCCATGGACGCTGATCGCAATGATGCCGACAAACCGACTGCTGGAGGCGATGGACGCGGCCGCCGTCAATCCAAAGGCCCGGGCATTGATCGTGAAATGGGGTAATCTGCATCTGGTCCGCGTCGCGCTTGGCGTTCTGGCGGCACTGGCATTCCTCTGGGGCAGTGCCTGACGTCGCTACAACCGATCTTCAGCGCCAAGGGCCACATCACTCCGGCATGGCTGGATGGCGTAGCCGTCCAAGCAGAGCCGACAGGGTTTCCAGGTCATCATTGGAGAGCTTGGCACCGACCAGCTCCGCGATCGATCGTCCGTAGACGGCCCACATGCGGCGGCGCGTCTCGCGCCCCTTGCCGGTGATGCGGACCGTCTGTCCGCGACCGTCATCGGCAACCCTGAGCTTCTCGACCAGCCCGTCCGCTTCGAGCCGCGCCAGCAGTCGGGAGATGTTGTATTGCGCAAACAGTGTGCGCTCGATCAGCTGGAACGGCCGCAAGCCGCCCTCGCCCGCTTCGGCAAGCTCATGCAGCACGTCGTACCAGGCAAGCGGCGGCACGCCACCGTCCTTCAGCGCGTCTTCGGCTCTTTCCACCAGCTGGCGCGAAACGCGCATTAGGCGGGCCCAGGCCTTGATGGCCGCGGGCGAAGGGTCGGCTTTCTCCATCATGATTGCAGCATAGGCGATAGATGCAATTGCATCAAGATTGACAGTAGATGCAATTGCATCTATATAGATGCAACTGCATTGATATCGGAGCACCGCCATGAGAAATGAAATCTGCAAGGTCGCCGACATCCCGGAGACGGGCAGCCTGCCGACCGACAAGCTCGTTCTCGTCAGCCATCACCTTTGTCCCTATGTGCAGCGCGCGGCCATCTCGCTCGCCGAAAAGGACGTGCCGTTCGAACGCCTCACCATCGATCTCGCCAACAAGCCGGCCTGGTTCAAGGCCATATCGCCACTCGGCAAGGTGCCGCTGCTGCGCGTCCAGCAGAATGGCGAGGAAACCGCGATCTTCGAATCGGCAGTCATCCTCGAATTCCTTGAGGAAACGCTGGCCAACCCACTCCACCCTGCCGACCCGCTGGCCCGTGCCCGGCATCGCGCCTGGATCGAGTTCGGTTCGGCCATCCTCAACGCCATCGGCCGACTCTATTCCGCCCCGACCGCGGCCGCCTTCCTTGCCGAAAGCGAAGGTCTGTCGGCAATGTTCGATCGTCTCGAAATAGAACTGACGGCTGGCCGAGCTGGGCCATGGTTTGCCGGCGAGCGCTTTTCACTGGTCGATGCTGTCTATGGACCAATCTTCCGCTATTTCGACGCCTTCGATCGGATCGGCGAGTTCGGCATCCTGAGCGGAAAGCCGCGTGTCGAGGCCTGGCGGAAGGGATTGCACGAACGCAAGTCGGTGAAGAACGCTGTCTCCCCGGATTACCCACAGCGCCTTCTTGCATTCCTGCAAGCGAAGGGTTCACATCTTTCGAACCTCACCCGCCGCAACGAGGCGGCCACCGCGCTTCCTTGATACCGATCCGCCTGAACGGATCGACCACGGTTCCAGCCACCATCGAGGCAAGGATGTTTGGCGCCGGCGGGATTTTTGCCACTGACGCCACCAGGCTGTCGCGGACGAACGGCATCACGGTCGAATCCGACTGGTAAAACGGCGTCAGCATCAGCGACAGCGCCTGAAACACCCGGACGTGCCACCGCCGCGGCGTTGCCACTGCTGGCATCGACGGTTAGGTCTCGGTAGCGTCAAAAGCGGCGCGCGCGTCGCGCACAGCGCCATGATTGAGCTCGGCCCACTGGAGCAGTTGGTGCAGGGGTCCGAACATCGAGCGTCCGAGATCGGTCAGACTGTATTCGACGCTCGGCGGCTTGGTCGGGAACACCTCGCGATGGACGTAGCCGTCGCGCTGCAAATCGTGCAGCGTCTGGGTAAGCATACGCTGTGAAATGTCGGGTACCAATCGCCGCAATTCGCCGAACCGGTACGGCTTTTCGGCCAGCGCCATCATCAACAGCGAACTCCATTTGTTGCTGATGCCCTGGATCACATCGCGGACCGGACAGTCCACAATGTTGCCCCCGCCGCTGCCCGCTTTGTAGATCTCGAGTTTCGATCTCAGACTAACGATTTTGCTGTCCATCGCTGGTTCCCTGCGCCTGCCTACCTCCCGCAAAACTGCCTTCTTTACGGAGGTCGGTCAATTCCTATTTTAGTGCTGGTCTCTTTTTGAGACTCATATAGGCACCCGCCGCTTCGGCGCAACGACAGGACTTCCCATGACCGAAACCCTTCTCGTCACCGGCGCCTCCGGCCAGCTCGGCCGCGGCGTCATCCATCATCTGCTGGACACGCTCAAGGTTCCGCCCGCACGCATCATCGCCGCCACTCGCTATCCGGAAAACCTCGCCGACCTGGCGACGCGCGGCGTCGCCATCAGGCAAGCCGATTTCGATGACACGGCGTCGCTCGTCGAGGCATTCAAGGGCGCCGGCAGGGTCCTGATCATCTCAACCGGCGAGATCGACCTTGGGGGCAAGCGCCTCAAGCAGCATGAGAATGCAGTCGCAGCTGCCAAGAAGGCTGGTGTTTCGCATCTGCTCTACACCTCGATGCCCAATCCTGAGCCGGGATCGCCGGTGCTGTTTGCGGGCGATCACTACGGTACCGAGCAGGCGATCAAGGCGAGCGGCATCCCCTACACGATCTTCCGCAACGGCTGGTATCAGGAGAACCTGTTCATGTCGCTGCCGCACGCCATTGCCTCGGGGCAGTGGTACACATCGGCGGCCGAAGGCCGCATCGCCCATGGCGCTCGCGACGACATGGCCGTGGCGATCGCCGCCGGCCTTGCCTCGGGCGATACTGAAAGCACCACATACACGCTGACGGGCCCGCAAGCCTACACGGTCGCCGAGATCGCGGCCCTGGTGACCGACGTCACCGGCAAGCCCATCGAGGTCGTTCAGCTTTCGGATGAGGCGTTGACCGAGGGACTGAAGGCTGCCGGCGTTCCCGAAGGTTTTGCCCCCGTCGTCACCTCCTTCGACACCAACACGCGCTCCGGCCGCATCGGCATGGTGACCGACGCGATCGAGACACTTTCAGGCAAAAAGCCGAAATCGTTGAGGCATTTCCTCGAGGCGAACAAGGCAGCTCTGGCCGGCTGAAGGCCGCAGAGATTCTGACAAAGGCCGTACCTTTCGACAGGCACGGCCTTTGGTCTAGATAGCCACCTGCGTTCCGATCTCAACCACACGTCCGGTCGGGATCTGGAAATACTCGGTCGCATCCGCTGCCGTGCGCGCCAGCCCGATGAACAGCTTGTCCTGCCACACCGGCATGCCGGAATTGGGTGACGCCTTGAGCGAGCGCCGCGACAGGAAGAAGGAGGTCGTCATGATGTCGAACTTCCAGCCCTGCTTGCGGCAGATCGCCAGCGCACGCGGAATGTTGGGCTGTTCCATATAACCGAAGGTCAGCGTCACCCGCATGAACAGATCGTTGATCGTTTCCATCTTGACCCGGTCACTGTCGGGCACAACGGGCTGCTGCGCCGTCACCACCGAGAGGATGACGTTCTGTTCGTGCAGCACCTTGTAATGCTTCAGGCTGTGCATCAGCGCAGTCGGCGCGCTGACCGGATCGCTGGTCAGGAACACGGCCGTGCCGGACACCAGCTGCGGCTTCTTCTTCAACAAATTGGCGGCAAGGAAATCGAGCGGAATCTCGTTCCTGCGCGTCTTGTCGAACAGATAGCGGCTGCCGCGTATCCAGGTCCCCATGATCAGCCCCATGATGCAGGCGACAGCAATTGAAACCCATCCGCCTTCCATGAATTTCACGATATTCGCGAGGAAGAAGCCGGTGTCGATCGTGCCAAACAGCAGCGCCAGCGCCGCAGCCAGCGCGGTCTGCCATTTCCATTGCCACCGCATCACCACGAATAGCAAAATAGTCGTCATCAGCATCTCGCCTGTCACCGAAATTCCATAGGCGGAAGCCAGCGAACTCGAACTGCCAAAGCCGACGACCAGCAGCATCACGCCGAGCGCGAGAATGAGGTTCACGCGTGGCATGTAAATCTGGCCGAGCTGCATCTCGGAAGTGTGCTGAACTTCGATTCTGGGCAGAAGATTGAGCTGCACCGCTTGCCGGGTCAGTGAAAACGCCCCGGAGATAACGGCTTGACTGGCGATGACAGTCGCCGCCGTTGCGAGCCCGACCATCGGAATCAGTGCCCAATCCGGCAGCATCTGGAAGAACGGATTGTCGGGCACGCCGCCGTGAGCAAGAACGAATGCGCCTTGCCCAAAATAGCTGAGCAGCAGGCAGGGGAAGACGATCCAGAACCAGGCCAGCACGATTGGACGGCGACCGAAGTGGCCGAGATCGACGTAAAGCGCTTCGGCTCCGGTAACCGCCAGGAAAACCGCGCCGACGGTGAGAAACGCGCCCGCTTTGGCCTCGGCAAGGTAGGCGACAGCATAATAGGGGTTGATTGCCAAAAGCACCGACGGATCGTCGCTAATGTGCATCAGTCCGGCAATGCCGATCGCCAGGAACCAGAGCCCCGTCACCGGCCCGAAAACCGAGGCCACTCTGCCGGTCCCGAAGCGCTGCACGGCAAACAAGACGGCAAGAATCACCAATGTAATGGGAACCACATATGGATCGAACGCCGGGGTCACGACGCTCAGCCCTTCCACCGCTGAAAGCACCGAGATGGCCGGCGTTATGATCGCGTCGCCGAAAAACAGTGCGGCTCCGCAGAGACCAATGGCAAGAATGATGCCGGAACCAGCCGGATAAGCTTTCCGCGCCAGCGCCATAAGCGACAGGGTACCGCCTTCACCCTTGTTATCCGCCCGAAGCACGAAGGCGACGTACTTGATTGTCACGATAATCGTCAGTGCCCAGACGATCAGCGACAGAATGCCCAGAACGGCACTGCGCGGATCGGTGCCGGACGAAGCATGCAGTGCTTCGCGAAGCGCATAGATCGGGCTAGTGCCGATATCGCCATAGACCACGCCCAGCGCGCCCAGCATCAAAACCTTGGTGCTGTGCTTTTCGACCTCAGGATGGCTTGATTGTTCGACGGGTTCTGCCTCACTACCACTGTTGGTAAGGGCCATGGACGACACTCCGATAAGCGCGCGGTGCTCTACGCTTGCTGCGATGCAATATCAAGTGCCCCAACGTGATGGCTGCCATGTCCGCAAAGCGAGGCTCCCATCCCTACCACCCACAGGCCTTCAGAAATCTTTTGACCGTGCCGGCCATGCCATACTCCAACGCATCGGCTGTCAACCCATGTCCGATCGACACTTCGGCCAATGCCGGGATGCACTTTGCCAACGCCGGCAGGTTGTTCACCACCAGATCATGCCCGGCATTGACCTGAAGCCCGGCGGCAAGCGCGGCATCCGCGGTTTTTCCCAATCTTTCCAGCTCCTTCGCCGCTTTTGCCGAATCGGAATGATAGCTGCCATATGGACCCGTGTAGAGCTCGATCCGGTCGGCGCCGGTATCGCGAGCGGCCTTCATGACTGCCGGATCCGGGTCGGAAAACAACGACACGCGAAAGCCCCCCTTTTTCAGGCGTTTGACGATCGGTGTCAGGAACGCCGCCTCGGCGGCAAAGTTCCAGCCATGGTCGGAGGTGGCCTGGGCAGGGTCGTCGGGCACCAGCGTCACCTGCTCCGGCTGGTGCTTTTCCACAAGCGCCAGGAAATCCTCGCTCGGATAGCCCTCGATGTTGAACTCCGCCTGAGGGAATTCGTCGTCGATCAGCGCCCTGATCTCCGGCAGGTCGGAATGCCTGGTGTGCCGCTCGTCGGGCCGCGGATGCACTGTCAGCCCATGCGCGCCCGCGGCAAGTGCGATGCGTCCGAGCCCGGTGACACTTGGCCACGGCAGATCGCGCCGGTTGCGCAGCATGGCGATGGCATTGAGATTGACGGAGAGTTTTGCAGGCATGGCTTCTCAGGTCCGGATATATTTGCGGCCATCTATACCGCCTTTGGCGGGAACAGATAGGGGGTTTCCGGTGTTCCAGAGGGACGTATAATATCCAGCAAGAGGAAGGCCCGTGAACTATCTTGAAGCAGTGCCGGCGGTTCGCCGCATCGACACCGACCGCGACGACCTGTTCGCCATCGACGTCGTCGGCCATGTCACGGCGGCCGATGCGGAAAACCTGTTCGGTTTGCTGGAGGCGGCTTACGCGCTGCACCCGAGAATCGACGTGCTGGTGCGCCTGATCGACCATGAAGGCGTCGATTGGGCCGAAGTGTCGGACGAAACGCTTGAACAGGGAACGGCCCATGCCGTGGAGCATGTCGCCCGCTGCGCTGCGGTCGGCGAGCCGAACTGGGTACCCAGCGCACAGAGCTTGCTGCCTGCTTCCTCGCCCGTCGAGATCAGGCATTTTGAGGCAGAGGACGAAGCATCGGCCTGGGAGTGGCTCGGAGCCAGATCGCTAGCCCCACGGTGACGCAGGACAGTAGCAGTCCTGGGGCTGCTCGATCGGCCTATCTGACAATCGTCAGCCGTTCGGCCGCGCGCGTGATTGCGGTGTAGAGCCAGCGCTGGCGGGTTTCTTTGAACGCCCAGCTTTCGTCGAAAAGCACTATGTCGTTCCACTGCGAGCCTTGCGCCTTGTGCACGGTCAGCGCGTAGCCATAGTCGAAATCGTCGAAGCGCTTTTTCTGCTGCCAGGGAATATCGGCGTCCGGGTCCTCGAACGCCGCTTTGAGCAGCTTGATCTTGGCGACGCCGCGGTCCGGATCGTCCTCCTCCGGTGAGACCAGCAAATTGATGCCGGGTTTCACCGTCTCGCGCGACGAGGTCATCACCTTCCACAGCGAGCCGTTGAGCAACCCCTTGGCCGGGTCGTTACGCAGGCAGACGAGCTTGTCGCCCGCTTGTGGAAAGTCGGCATTGAACCCCTTCAGCTCGCGCAGCCGCTGATTATAGCGACGCCGCGTCCTGTTGGTGCCGACCAGCACCTGGTCCGCCTTCAGGACCAGTTCCTGGGTCACGTCTTCCTTGCCGATCACCTGCGCCGTGCCATAGTCGCCGCGCATGAATTCGCGGCCCTCGCGTACGTCGAGCGCCAGCCGGATGATCGGGTTGTCGCGCGCCTGCCGGTGGATTTCGGTGAGCAGAATATCCGGCTCATGGTCGGTGAAGAAGCCGCCCCCCGAGATCGGCGGCAACTGGCCAGGATCGCCGAGAACAAGGATCGGCGTGCCGAAACTCATCAGGTCGCGGCCGAGCTGCTCGTCGACCATCGAACATTCGTCGATGACGACGAGCTTGGCCCGCGAAATCGGGCTTTGCCGGTTGAGCGAAAAGGTCGGCGACATCGAAGTCTTGCCGGTCACCTCGTCCGCTACCGATTCCTCGCCCTTCGGCCGGTAGATCAGCGAATGGATGGTGCGGGCGTTGACCGCGCCCTTGGAACGCAGCACCTGCGCCGCCTTGCCGGTGAAGGCGGCGAACTGCACCTGGCCGTCGACATGCTCGGCGAAATAGCGCGCCAGCGTCGTCTTGCCGGTGCCGGCAAAGCCGAACAGCCGGAAGAGCTGCGGCTTTCCGGACTTGAGCCAGGTGGCGACCGCTTTCAGCGCATCGTCCTGTTGAGGAGAGAATTCCATCAGCGCGAGAGACCGGATTCGCGAGGGAAAGACAAGGCCCACGACTACCGCCACCAAGATCCTCGGCGGCGGGCCCTACCGCCTCCAATTACACAAGCTATCAGGCAGGGATCGGAACGTAAAGAGAACAAAGTCGAGCCGCCACGACCTAGTCGGTCGGGCTGGGATCGTTGTCGAGCAGGATCGGCTTGCCATGCGGCGTTGCATGCGCGGCGCGTTCCCACGCGGCAGCGAGTGCATCGACGGCTCCCCTGTCGGCGACGCCTTTGGCCGACAGCAGATTCTCCAGCGCCGCCAGCCAGTGCTCGTAATAATCATGGCCATCGCTGGCGGCACCCGGCTTCTTGACCTCGGCGGACAAGGCCTCCGCCCACTCGCTCCAGGAAAACAGGCCCTTGTCGTGCAGCGCAACCGTCATGGCGAAGGCCTCCGCTTGCCACGGCTCGGCGAACACCGGCGCCTCGACGCCCGCAGGCAGCATGGCAGCACCTGACTTTGCCTCACGCTGGCTCAAGATAGCTCTCCCAGGCGTCGATCGACACGGTTAGCGTCGGGTCGGCGCCCTCGCCCCAGATCTCCGCGCCGTCAAAAACCACCGTATAGACCCATTGCGGGTTTTCGCCCTGCCCATGCGCATTCGTGTCGGGGAAGACAAAACCATCGCGCACCGCCTCGACGGCGCCCTGCTTGCCGCGTGCGTAGCGCGGCAGCTTTGTGTGGCCGGTCGGATGAAAATTCTTCGTCCGCACCAGGTCGCCCTCCTTGAACCGCGCCGGTGTGGCAACCAACCGGTCGCAGGGGCCGCCCTTAGCCAAAACTGCCGGCACGTTTTCGGACTTCAGCACCCGTTTTGGCGTCGCCGCTGGATCGACCGCCTTGCCCGCGGCCAGATCGCGGTCGCTGACGAAGCCATGCCGCTTCAGCAAGGTTTCGAGCGCCTTGATCCATATCTCATAATAGCTCGAGGCATAATAGTCGGCGGGATGCAGCGATTCCCGCGCATGCCGGCTCTCGTCGATGGTCCAGGCGCCCATGGCGCCGGCGCACAGCGTCACGCCAAGCGCACGCCTTTCCCAGTCGGCATGGAAATAGGGCTCATCCTTTTCGGGTGCGACCGGCCCGAACCCCATCTGCCCGCCGAGATCCTGCGGCCCGTTCATGCCGCCTCCCGCGCCAGTCGTGTGCCGATCATGGAGTCGCGCGACACCAGATCTGCCAGCCGCTCCTCGCTCCAGCCATCGGTGCCCTGCGGCCGCATTGGCACGACCAGGTAACGCAGCTCGGCGGTGGAGTCCCACACCCGGATTTTTGTCGTGGCCGGCAAGGTCAGCCCGAATTCGTCGAGCACGCCGCGCGGATCGATGACCGCGCGCGAACGATAGGGCGGCGCCTTGTACCACACCGGTGGCAGGCCGAGCACCGACCACGGGTAGCACGAGCACAGCGTGCAGACGACGAGGTTGTGCGTGTCTGCCGTGTTGAAGACTGCCTGCATGTGCTCGCCCTGCCGGCCGGTGTAGCCGAGCGAGCCGATCGCCGCCGTCGCGTCGCGTTTCAGCAGGGCGGCAAAGTCAGGGTCGGCCCACGCCTTCGCCACCACTTTGGCGCCATTGCGCGGACCGATTTTTGTCTCGTAGTTGTCGACAATCACGTCGATCGCAGCCGGATCGATCAGCCCTTTCTGGGTGAGGATCGTCTCCAGCGCGCGCACCCGGGCGGCAAAAGGATCAAGCTCGTTGTCGTGATCGTGGTTGTGGCTGTGGAACATCGCCGTAAATTACGGCTGCAAGCATCCAACCGCAAGCGCCACGGCTTGGGCCAGCCCATCAACTTCCATTCCGCTGCCGCCTTCTGCGGCTTCCCCTGCAACTCTTCGCCGCCCTCGAACAGCGAAGGCTGGTCGACGGCTTCGACGGGAAACTGCTCGTCCCGACGCTTCGGCCACAGCCCGACAAGCCAGCCGGAAAAGTGCTCCATGTAGACATAGATGACCGGCGTAACGAACAGCGTCAGCGCTTGCGAAGCGACCAGGCCGCCGACCACATATCTGGCGTAACTCGCAGCCTCGTGCCGCGGGTTTGCCAACAGAATAGATAGAAGGCGCCAAAGGCAAAAAAGCGCCAAAGCCTGGCATTACGAAGATTTAATGTGCAGTGCACAATAAAACGGCAGCTAGCGAAGCATCGGCCACAGCGTCGCCGCCAGCAGCACGCCCATGGTGATGTTGAACCATTTAAGCCGCACCGGATCCGACAGAAAACCGCGCAGCGCCATGCCGAAACCTGCCCACACCGAAACGCTCGGCAGGTTGACGACGGTGAAGGCTATCGAGATCAACGCCACCGAGAGAAACGGATGCTCCGGAATGGCATAGACGGCCATGGCGGTGATCGCCATCACCCACGCCTTGGGATTGACCCACTGGAACGCTGCCGCATCGATGAACCGCATCGGTCGCGACTTCGCCTCGCCCTTTCCGCTGAGCGAACGCGACACGGCGATCTTCCAGGCGAGATAGAGCAGGTAGACGCCGCCGGCGATCTTCAATCCGGTGTGCAGCACCGGAAACGCTGTCAGCACCGCGCCGAGACCGAAGCCGACGGCAAGCAACAGCACGAGGAAGCCGATGCTGATGCCCAGCATGTGCGGAATGGTTTTGGCAAAACCGAAATTCACGCCCGAAGCCAAAAGCATGAAGTTGTTCGGGCCCGGCGTGATCGAAGTCACGAAGGCATAGACCAGCAGGGCAAGGAATGCATCGAGGGTCATGGCTTCCTCCCAAGCAGGTCGGCAATATTGTCTTTTTGGTTCAGGCGCACCAAAGGGCCACCCCGCGACGGCAGCCGGGCCAGAGGATCAGCACAAAAGCAACAGACAGGTGTAGACGGGCCAACGCGTTGGAGCCATAGCGCCGGACGGTTTACATCCCTTGCGGGCCGCGATTCATCGCCGCCACCCCGGTCCGGCAGATCTCGACCAGGCCGAGCGGTTTCATGATGGCGATGAACTGGTCGATCTTGGAGCCCTTGCCGGTGATCTCGAAGATGAAATGCTCTGTATTGGCGTCGATGACGCTGGCGCGGAAGGCATCGGCCAGCCTCAGCGCCTCGACGCGACCTTCGCCGGTGCCGGCCACTTTCACCAGCGCGAGCTCCCGCTCCAGCGGCCGGTCCTGGCCGAGCTCGTGCGAGCGCACGGTGAGATCGACGACACGGTGCACCGGCACGATGCGCTCGAGCTGGTGCTTGATCTGCTCCAGCACATGCGGCGTACCGCGCGTCACGATGGTGATGCGCGACAGGTGCTTCTCATGCTCGGTTTCGGAGACCGTAAGGCTCTCGATATTGTAGCCGCGTCCAGAAAACAGGCCGATAACGCGGGCAAGCACGCCCGGCTCATTGTCGACCAGCACGGAGAGCGTGTGAGTCTCCGGCTTTTCCGTTTCCTTGGCGATGAAGTAGGCTGAGCCGGTCGGTTGAAGCTGTGCGTTCATGACATGAATCTCGATTTCAAACTTTTGAGCTGTTTCTCTGTTTCCACACGGCTTCTTCCGACAGCCCTGCCTCGGCTTGGGGCGTTAGGCGTCACACCAGTTCCCTGCCCTTGGCGTCGATGGCGTTGGCCACCGCCTCGTCGGTTGCCTCGTCCGGCAGAAGCATCTCGTTGTGCGCCTTGCCCGACGGGATCATCGGGAAGCAATTGGCAAGTGTCGCCACCCGGCAGTCGAAGATCACCGGCTTCCTCACCGAGATCATCTCCTTGATCGCGTCGTCCAGCTCGTCCGGCTTCTCGCAACGAATGCCGTGGCCGCCATAGGCTTCGGCAAGCTTGACGAAATCCGGCATCGCCTCGGTGTACGAATGCGACAGCCGGTTGCCGTGCAGAAGCTGCTGCCACTGCCGCACCATGCCCATATACTGGTTGTTGAGGATGAAGATCTTGATCGGCGCTTCGTGCTGCACCGCCGCGCTCATCTCCTGCATTGTCATCTGCACCGAGGCGTCGCCGGCAATGTCGATGACCAGCGCATCGGGGTGCGCGATCTGCACGCCGAGCGCAGCCGGCAGGCCGTAGCCCATCGTGCCGAGCCCACCGGAGGTCATCCAGCGGTTCGGCTTCTCGAAATGATAGTGCTGCGCCGCCCACATCTGGTGCTGGCCGACCTCGGTGGTGATGTAGGTATCCATGTCCTTGGTCAGCGCGTAGAGCCGCTGGACGGCATATTGCGGCATGATCACGTCGTGGTTCATCTTATAGGCGAGCGAATCCCGCGCCCGCCATTTCGCGATCTGCTCCCACCAGGGGTGCAGCGCCTTCTTGTCGGCCTTGGCGGTCGCTCGCCATAGCCGCACCAGATCCTCCAGCACCCGGCCGACATCGCCGATGATAGGCACATCGGTGTGAACGTTCTTGTTGATCGACGACGGATCGATGTCGATATGGATCTTCTTCGAGTTCGGCGAGAACGCGGTGAGCCGGCCGGTGATGCGGTCGTCGAAGCGCGCGCCGATGCAGACCATGACGTCGCAATCATGCATCGCCATGTTGGCTTCATAGGTGCCGTGCATGCCCAGCATGCCCATCCAGTTCTTGCCCGACGCCGGATAGGCGCCAAGGCCCATCAGCGTCGAGGTGATCGGGAAACCGGTCAGATCGGCCAGTTCGCGCAGCAAATGGCTGGCTTCCGGACCGGAATTGATGACACCGCCGCCCGTATAGAGGATCGGCCTTTTGGCGTTGGCCATCAGTTCGACCGCCGCCTTGATCTTTTCCAGGTCGCCCTGGACCTTAGGCTGATAGCTCGTGCGCGGCGCCGTCTGCGGCGGCACATAGATCCCCTTGGCGAACTGCACGTCCTTGGGGATATCGACGACGACCGGACCGGGACGTCCTGTCGTTGCCACGTGAAAGGCCTCGTGGATGATTGCCGCGAGCTCGTTGACGTCCTTCGCCAGCCAATTGTGTTTGGTGCAGGGCCGCGTGATGCCGATCGTGTCACACTCCTGAAAGGCGTCCGAGCCGATCAGCGAGGTCGGCACCTGACCGGTCAGGCAGACCAGCGGGATCGAATCCATCAGCGCATCCTGCAGCGGCGTCACCGCGTTGGTGGCTCCCGGCCCCGATGTCACCAGCATGACGCCGGCCTTGCCGGTCGAGCGCGCATAACCCTCCGCCGCATGACCCGCGCCTTGCTCGTGACGGACGAGGATGTGCTCAACCTCGTCCTGTTGGAAGATTTCATCATAGATCGGGAGAACCGCGCCGCCCGGATAGCCGAAAACATGCTTGACGCCGTTGTCCTTCAGCGCCTGCACCACCATTTCGGCGCCAGTCATTTCGGTCCTTGACATTTCGGTTCTTGGCATTTCGCGCCGCTCGTTCTGTCCACTGCTCATCGGTCTGGTCCCGTACTGTCCGCCATCGGGCGATTGCTGGTCGTTTAGTCGTATTTCGGGCAATAAAAAAGGCCCCCGAGGGAGCCTGTGTCTGCGCATGGGAGGTTTTTGCCCGGCGGTTACACCGCCTTGCCCACGCGCTTTCCTACTACGAGAATGAGTGCCGTTTTCATGGTGGCGGACAATAGAATTGGTTTTGCGCCGCTGTCAACGGCGAATGTGACACGATGCCAGGCGGCGGTACATTCGCCCGTTGTGCAATCCGCGCGGCATTTGCGCCGCGCGGGGTCTTCCGTTTTCAGGCATTCAGCACCACGCCCCTCGCCTTGGCCCAGCGCTCGACGATCTTGCGCTCCTCGAGCGAGGCGAGACGGTTGCCGAAACCGCGCACCTGCACTGCACGGTTTTGCGGGTCGAGCTCGATCGTCAGCAACCGCTCGACTTTGCCGAGCGCTGTGCGCCGCAGCACCCAGATCGAGGCGTTGCCGGCAATGCATTTGGCCGCGTACATCGAGACGCAATGATGCATCGCTCGGCTCTCGGCAACCAGATCCTCGGCTGTCTTGAGTTGGCGAACGAAGAAACGCTCGCCATGCGCCTTCGCCTCCTTGGAGGATGGCTGCCATTCCCAGTCCTCGAGGCGCGAGCCGTCCCAGGCGCGGCCCTGCGACTGCATTCCGTCAGTACGCGGAGCCCGCCCGGCAGCGCGGCGGCGCATTGCCTCGATGCGTTCGATCGCGGCAACGTCGCGGTGCCACTCCAACATTTGCCGACGCAGCGAGGCGAGCGTACGACCCTTCAGGATGTATGCTGCGTCGCGCTGGTGCATCGCGCCAATATAGTCGCACAGATCATGGATCTCCTCCTTCGACGCGGGATGCCCGCAGAAGAACCGCGTCACCTCGCGCCAGAAGACCAACTCCCCGCGCGGCGTGCGCGCGATTTTCGTTCGCGCAAGGCGTGCGGCCAATCCCGGATCATCCGTATGGGACCGGGCGATCGCCAACCAGAAAGCCTCATCGAACGAGAAGTCGCCGGACACATTCAGGAAGCAATGCACCTCCTTGCGCGACAGCCATGCATTGGCGCCGGCCTTGTACAGCGAGTCGCCACGCGCGACCGCGATATACCAGGCCTTTCGGAGCGCGATCTCGTTAGCATCCAGGCCCGAACTGTCGAGCCAGATGCCTTCGAGCGCCGCCGAAACCGGGTAACGCGCAAAGAGATGGCGCGCGGCAGCCAGCCGCAAGCGCGCGCGGTCGCGCGTCTTCAGCTTTGGACGCCACAGCGCACCGTCGCGGATCGCCATACCGGCAAAGCCCCGGCGTGCGTCGTCAAGCGCCCGCTCGAAATCCGGAGCGGGACGCGCGACGGGAGAAACCCGCCGCAGCGTTATGGCATATGCTTCAATGCGTTCGCGCTCGGCTTCCTGCCTGCGCTGGATCATGGACTTCGCCATGGCCGTTCTTCCTGATTGGTACCCTGTCAGCCGCACGCAATTCCAGCGTCGGCACGGAATGTGTCGATCTGGGTTGCCGGATCATTGACAGGGTCTCCTTTCAGGAGGACGGGTTAGGAATGGGCGGTTCTCTAAGCCCGCAGCAAACTTGACGCAAGAGTCATTCTTTCAACGTTTACAATGGTCTGATGGTGTGTTGCAAAGGTGCAACTTTGGTTTCAGCCAGCAACGATTGTCGGCGGGGAACTCTCGGCTTGCCGGTGCGCGCGAAATGTGGGGCCAATGGTTCGCCGCCGCGCGGACCAGCGCACGCCAGAATTTTTGCGATAAGCCATTGAAACCACGCCAAACTATTTGACGACGTGACGCGGCGCGCAGTTTGCCGCGATACTCCGGTCAACCGGGCTGGGAGGGTCCGGCAAAGCCATAATGACGACCAGGACTTCACGGGAGGAAATTTGATGCTCGACAAGGCCCCAGCCAAGAAACTGTCCGACCTGCTCGACCAATTCGGCGCAGCGCTTGCCGCCGGCGACGTCGACAAGGCAGTCGGGTGCTTTCAGGAAGACTGCTATTGGCGCGACCTGGTGACCTTCACCTGGAACATCAAGACCATGGAAGGTCGCGACCAGGTGCGCGACATGCTGATGAGCCAGCTGGCGAAGACAAGACCTTCGAACTGGGCGATCGCCAAGGGCGAAGACGCTACCGAGAGCGACGGGCTGCTCGAAGGTTGGATCAGCTTCGAAACGGAAGTTGCGCGCGGCTTCGGCCATATCAGGCTGAAGAACAGCAAGATATGGACGCTCCTCACCACTATGGTCGAGCTGAAGGGTCATGAGGAACCCGCCGGCTTCGCCCGGCCGTTGGGCGCCAAGCATGGCCACGGCAAAAATCGTCCAACCTGGAAGGAAGAGCGCGAGAAGGAAGCCGCCGAACTCGGCTTTGTCCGTCAGCCCCACACGCTCATCATCGGCGGCGGCCAGGGCGGCATCGCGCTCGGTGCCCGGCTGAGGCAACTCGGCGTGCCAACCATCATCGTCGAGAAGAACGAGCGTGCCGGCGATTCATGGCGCAGGCGCTACAAGTCGCTCTGCCTGCACGACCCGGTCTGGTACGATCATCTGCCCTATATCGACTTCCCCAGGAACTGGCCGGTCTTCTCGCCCAAGGACAAGATCGGCGACTGGCTGGAAATGTACACCAAGGTCATGGAGCTGAACTACTGGTCCTCCACGGAGGCCAAGAGCGCCACCTATGACGACGAGAAAAAGGAATGGACGGTCGTCGTCCATCGCGGTGGCAAGGACATAACGCTGAAGCCGAAGCAGCTGGTGCTGGCCACCGGTATGTCAGGCCGGCCCAATATCCCGAACTTCAAGGGCATGGAAAATTTCAAGGGCGATCAGCACCATTCCTCGAAACATCCCGGTCCGGACAGCTACGTTGGCAAGAAGGTCGTCGTCATCGGTTCGAACAATTCCGCGCATGATATCTGCGCCGCACTCTGGGAAGCCGGCGTCGACGTCACCATGGTGCAGCGCTCGACCACGCATATCGTCAAATCAGATACGCTGATGGATATCGGGCTCGGAGCGCTCTATTCGGAGCAGGCCGTGCAAAACGGCATGACCACGGCCAAGGCCGATCTCATCTTCGCCTCCCTGCCCTACAAGATCCTGCACGGATTCCAGATCCCGCTCTACGAGGAGATGAAGAAGCGCGATGCTGCCTTCTACGAGGGACTGGAAAGGGCCGGCTTCATGCTCGACTGGGGTGAGGACGGCTCCGGCCTGTTCATGAAATATCTCAGGCGCGGTTCCGGCTACTACATCGACATCGGTGCCTCCCAGCTCATCATCGACGGCGCCATCAAGCTGAAGAGCGGGGTCGACGTGGCCGAGATCAAGGAACATTCGGTCCTGCTCAGCGACGGCACCGATCTGCCGGCCGATGTCATCGTCTATGCCACCGGCTACGGTTCGATGAACGGCTGGGCGGCGGAGCTGATCTCGAAAGATGTCGCCGACAAAGTCGGGAAGTGCTGGGGTCTCGGCTCGAACACCACCAAGGACCCCGGTCCTTGGGAGGGCGAACAGCGCAACATGTGGAAGCCGACGCAGCAGGAAGCACTCTGGTTCCATGGCGGCAATCTGCACCAGTCACGCCACTATTCGCAGTTCCTGTCGCTGCAGTTGAAGGCGCGGCACGAAGGCATTGCAACGCCGGTCTACGGGCTGCAGCAGGTCCACCACGCGGGATAGAAATTCGGGGCTGTCACCGGGACTGGCCGATGCGCTTCCAGTAGAAACGCGTACCGCTCAGTCCGCCATGCGGTTTCAATGCATAGTCCGGTATCTCACCGGCAAACGTGAAGCCCAACCTCTCATAGAGGCCGGAAGCGCCCTCCTCTGTCGCTGTATCCAGCACCAGCAGTGTGCGGCCCTTCTCGACAGCGAGGCTTTCGGCCGCCCGCATCAGGCGGGTGGCCACGCCTTTGCCGCGATGATCGACGCGGGTCATCAGCTTGGCGATCTCGGCCCGGTGCGCCTGGTTGGGGGGACAGTCGAGCAGCAAGGTAACGGTGCCGATCAGAGCCTCGCCGTCCCAGGCACCGAGCACTGCTCTTTCGCCTCTTGCAGCCGCAATAAGCGACTTGCTCCAGAAGGCGCCTGCCAAGTCCGGCGCCAGCGGATGCATGAAACTGACCGATCCACCGGCCGCTACCGTCTCGATCAGCATATCGACCAGCATTGCATGCGTTTCCGCAGTTTGTGTCAGCGCCTTGATTTCGATGGTACTCATGCGTGCAAGATCCCTGGAGCGAGATGAAAATCGCTGTGAATGCGTGAGCGTCGGTCGGGCCATAAGATGCGGCCTGTCATCAGCCTCTGGCCAGCGCGACCAGATAGTCGGCGGCGTCCGGTCCCGGAGCGTGGAAGCTGCAATCCGACGGCGCGCCAAGCGCCAGGCAGTCACCCGGTTCGAGACCGTGCACGATATCGCCCTCGGTGAATTCCAGCCGTCCGGAGATCAGCCAGATCTGCTGTCTGATGAAGGCATAGGACGCTGCCGGGAAGCTCACCTTGGCCCCCGCCGGCAATTGGACCCGGATCAGTTCGAGCGGCATATCCGAGACCGGCGAAAGATGCCGCCGGACATAGCCTGTGGCGGGATCGCGCCAGAGCGGCTGGTCGCTTTCGCGAAGCAGCCCGCCGCCTTGCAGTTCGGCCCGCGCGATGAGGGTGGAAAGCGTCATGCCGAAGGCCGCGGCGATGCGCACGAGAAGTGCTGCGGTCGGGCTCGTCTTGCCGCGCTCTATCGTGCTGAGCATGGCTTTCGACACGTCGGAGCGGTCCGCGAGCTCCGCCAGCGACCAGCCCCTCAACGCTCTTTCGGAGTGTATTCTCCTGCCGATGGTCGAGGAGATATCGTTCGCTATATCAGTCATTCATCCGGTATATCGAAATCGTCGGGTCGAGCAAGGGGCCGATCAATTCATTTTTCACGAATGGCTTAATGGCCCTTACACCATCCGGCCTCACCCCACCTTAACCCCATCGATGTAAGGTTGGTCGCCTGGGGAAATGGGAAACAGCCTGTCCATGTTCGTCGACCGCGAAGCCTCCGTCGGAGAGCCGACTTTACAGGAGCGCCGCAAGGCGGAGCAGAACGACAAGCGCATTCTGGGCAATGTCGTCCAGTGCGACGGCGCGCGCGCCACCATCAGCGCCCATGCCACCGATGTCGAAGGCACGGTCACCGGCCATTGGAGCGTCGGCAAGATGATCTCCATCAACCTTGGCGCCACGCGAACCGTCGGCCTGGTCTACGAGATCGGTAAGTCGGATCGCGCCTGGAGCAATGCGGGCCAGAACCCGATCGAGGTCAGTATCGAGCTCATCGGCGAGGTTCGCGACGGCGCCGAGCCCGACGCCAAACCGATTTTCGACCGCGGTATCACCACCTATCCGCATATCGGCGCCATCGCCCACCGCATCCGCAGCCGCGACCTGCAGGCGGTCTATGATCTCGCCGGACGTCATACGATCACCATCGGAACGCTGTCACAGGATGAGGCGATCGACGCCAACATCGCCATCGACGACACCCTGGCGCGCCATTTCGCCATTGTCGGCACCACCGGCGTCGGCAAGTCCACCGCCGTCTCTCTGCTTTTGCGCAAGTCGATCGCCGCCCGGCCGGACCTGCGCGTTCTCATCCTCGATCCGCACAACGAGTTCGCCGCGTCCTTGCCCGAGCACTGCGTCAGGGTCGATTCGACGACGCTGGACCTGCCCTTCTGGATGTTCAAGCTCGAGGAATTTGCCGAAGTGCTGTTTCGCGGGCGCGAGACCGTGCCGGAAGAGGTCGATGCTTTGCGCGATCTCATTCCCGCAGCCAAGAACCTGTATCGCAACCCGAATTCCGGCACCTATCTCAGGCGTGGCACTGATGCACTGACCGCAGACACCCCGGTGCCCTATCGCGTTGTCGATCTTATCAAGCAGATCGACGAGCGAATGGGCCTGCTGGAAAGCAAGAACGACCGCCCCATCCTCAAATCGCTGAAGACGCGCATCGAATCGGCAGCCTCGGATCCGCGCTACCGCTTCATGTTCAATTCGCGGCTGATCGAAGATACCATCCACGAGACGATCGGCAATATTTTCCGCGTGCCGCATCACGGGCGGCCGGTGACCTGCTTCGAGATGGCCGGCATGCCGTCGGAAGTGGTCAATTCCGTCTGTTCGGTGCTGGCGCGGCTGGCCTTCGACCTTGCACTGTGGAGCGAAGGCCGGCTGCGGCTGCTTTTGCTGTGCGAGGAAGCGCACCGCTACATGCCGGCCGATCCGCGCCTTGGTTTTGCGCCGACCCGACACGCCCTGTCGCGCATCGCCAAGGAAGGCCGCAAATATGGCTGTTATCTCGGTATCGTCACGCAGCGCCCGGGCGAACTCGATCCCACCATCCTGTCGCAGTGCTCGACCTTTTTCGCCATGCGGCTCGCCAACGAGCAGGACCAGGCGATCATCCGCTCGGCGATCGCCGATTCCTCGGCCTCGACGCTGGCATTCCTGTCTTCGATGGGCCAGCGCGAAGCCATCGCCTTCGGCGAGGGCGTGGCGACGACCATGCGGCTGAAGTTCGAGAAAATGTCCGATGAGCTGATTCCAGGCACGGCCAAGCGCGAGGAAGCCTTGCCGTCCGAAATGGGCAATGATGTCGACCTCGTGGCGATCGTCGAAAGGCTGCGCAACGTGCCAAAACCACAGCAGGCGATGGCCTTCGCCGAAGTCGTGGATTCCGGCCGACAGGCCGGTGATCGCGACTACCGCAAGCCGCCCGTCCCTCGCGTCCAACCCGACGACGATTTCGACATGCGCTATGGCCTGAAACCCGCAACCTTCGGCCTGCGTCCGCAGAACGATTGAGCCGGACGGCTTTAGCCTGTGAGGCTAATGCGCTTCCAAAGTTAAAGCCTTGTCCCCTAAGAAACCGGGGCAATCCCGGAAGGGAATTCATCAGGCCGGATCGAATGACGTGGCTTTCGAGAACCCGGAGCGGAGTGGACATTTGAGTCCATGAGCACCGGAAGTCGAGAAAGCTGCGTCAGTCGGCCGGCCTCATGAATTCTTCTCCGGGATTTCAGGCGCAGACGCGGTTGCGGCCTTGCCTCTTGGCCTCATAAAGCTGGCGGTCGGCGCGGCGATAGAACTCTTCGGCGGTTTCCTTACGGTCCCACACGGCAAGGCCGACGCTCGTGGTGATCTTCAGCCGGACATTGCCGGACAGTATAGACATGTTGGCAATTGCTTTGCGGATGCGCTCGGCGAATTTGGACAGCAGTTCGGCGTCCATGTTGGGCGTGACCACTGCGAACTCCTCGCCGCCCAGGCGCGCCACCACGTCGTGATAGCGTGTCATGTCCTTGAGACAGCTGGCAACCGCCCGCAACACCTCGTCGCCGACATCATGGCCGTGGGTGTCGTTGACCTGCTTGAAATGGTCGAGATCAAGGATCATCAGCCCGACCGGCTTCTCGATGCGGCGGAATTCCTCGAGATATTCCTTCAGTGCATCGTCGAAATAGCGCCGGTTCTGCATACCGGTCAGGCTGTCGGTCAGCGCCGCATGCTCCAGCGTTTCCGAACGGGCGCTGAGCGAGACCGTCATGGCGCGCAGCTTGCCTTCTTCCGTCGCCTGCTTGCGGATCAGTGGGTAGATGAAGAAAATGCCGAAGAACAGGGCAGTCGCCAAAAGAACGCCAGTCCCAAACAATAGCTTGTTGAGATAGATGATCTCGTCGACCCTGGCGGGTTTGTGAACCTCTTCGGCGAAGGCTTGCAGAAGCCCATAGGCGTGAAGCGTCACCAGGCCGGCGGCCAGGATCACGAAGATGAAGACGAAAAAGGCTGATTCCGCCTTGTGAAAACGCATCTGCTCCCCGTTGGAAAATTCCCAAAGACGTTATGGCATGGACGGGCTTACGGAGGGTTAATTAGGGCAACTTCGACGGGAAGTCTCCCCTCAAAATCAACTTTTCAGGTTGCACTGGAGGGGTCCCGAGATCGTGGATTCCACACGATCACCATGGCGCAATTTCAGCCATTCCGGACCCAACTGATGCCTGAACCAGGTCGCCTGGCGCTTGGCATATTGTCGCGTCGCGATCTTCGCGCGCTCGATCGCTTCGGGAAAACTCAGCTTGCCGCCCATAGCGGCCTGGAGTTCGCGAACGCCGATCGCTTTCATCGCCGGCGAGTCGGGATCGAGACCAAGCTCGGTCAGCCGCCTGACCTCGTCGAGAGCGCCCTTCTCCAGCATGCGGTCGAACCGCGCCTCGATCCGCTCCACGAGCTCCGCTCGGTCCGGTTCGATTACAAAGAAACGCGTGCTGGCCCTGTCGATCAGTGGACGGCCGCGCGCCGCCTGCCATTCCAGGATGGAACGGCCCGATGCGTCGAGCACCTCCAGCGCCCGCACGATGCGCTGGCCGTCGGTCGGCTTCAGCATCATGCCGGCTGCGGAATCCTCGCGCAGCAGGATGCGGTGCAGCTTGGCTGCGCCCTGCTCCTGGAGTTCGTAGCGCCAGCGATCACGGATCGACTGCGGAATGTCGGGCATTTCCGAAATGCCTTCCGCAAGCGCCCGAAAATAAAGCCCCGTACCACCGGCGAAAATCACCGGCCGTTCGAGGAACGCGCCGTCGTCGATGAGCTTCGTCACGTCGCGCAGCCAGGCGCCGGTGGAATATGCGGTGGAGGGATGGACATGTCCGTAGAGAAAATGCGGAACGTGAGCGAGTTCGGCAGCAGTCGGTCGCGCCGTCAGCACGTCGAGCACCGAATAGACTTGCATGGAATCGGTGTTGACGATGACGCCGCCATTGCGCTCGGCGAGCTCGAGCGCAAGGGCGGACTTGCCGCTGGCGGTCGGCCCGGCTATCAGGACCGCGTTCTTAACGCGGCCCTCGCCCGCCTGCCCGCCGGAATTTTCGATGCCGCTGATCGCCACGCTTGTGTCCCATCCCGCCGGCCGCGCATTGTCGCCGGCGCTTGCGAATATGGCGTCACGGTCGGTCGGCGCAAGCACTGTTCGCTGGCTGGCCGAAGGCATCGCCTGTGAATTCGCTTTGCCCGAGACGGCCGAAGCCGCTGAAACGACCGCCAGCCTGCGCGCCGTGCTCGCACCCGAACCGGTCGACGTGATCGTCCAGTCGGCCGAGGGAAGGCGGAAGAAAATCCTCATCGCCGATATGGATTCGACTGTTATCGACCAGGAGTGCATCGACGAGCTCGCCGACGAGATCGGCGTCAAGGATTACGTCGCCGCCATCACGGCGCGGTCGATGAATGGCGAGATCGCTTTCGAGCCGGCCTTGCGCGAGCGGGTGGCGCTGCTGAAAGGCCTCGACACTGCCGTGGTCGACCGCGTCATCGCTAACCGCTTGACGCTGGCCTCCGGCGGCCGCGCGCTTGTCCAGACCATGCGGGCCAATGGCGCATGGACTGCACTCGTGTCGGGTGGCTTCAACGTCTTCACCTCACGCATCGCCGCCATGCTCGGCTTTCAGGAGAACCGCGCCAATCGCCTGATCGAGCAGGACAGCCGCTTCACCGGGCTGGTGGCCGAGCCGATCCTGGGGCGTGCCGCCAAGGCCGATGCGCTGCTCGAGATTTCGGCGCGACTGGGGCTGACGACCGCCGACGCCATTGCTGTCGGCGACGGCGCCAACGACCTCGACATGATCCGCCTTGCTGGCGCCGGTGTCGCACTTCATGCCAAGCCTGTCGTAGCGGCGGAGGCAAAATTCCGCATTGACCACGGCGACCTGACCGCGCTTCTCTATCTGCAGGGCTACCAGCGGGAGGAGTTTGTGGAGTGACGCCGATCCGCACCGAGCGCCTGATCCTGCGCAACTGGGAGGATCGCGACCGCGAGCTCTTCTACCGCATCAATTCCGACGAGCGCGTCATGGAATTCTTTCCATTTCGCTGAGACCGCGCTGCCGCGGACGCCAAAATGGACGAGTTCCGCGCCTGGATCGCCGAGGACGGCTACGGTTTCGCTGCCGCCGAGATAGTTGAAACGCGCCAATGCATCGGCTTTGTCGGCCTCCTCGACACCGATCATTTGCCCTTCCTGCCTGCCGGCACAGTCGAGATCGGCTGGCGGCTGGCGCCCGAATTCTGGGGGGCATGGCTATGTCACAGAGGCAGCCGAAGCCTGGCTCGCCTATGGCTTCGAAACCCTTGGTGTCGACGAAATCGTGTCCTTCGCCGTCAGGGATAACAGCCGGTCCACCGCCGTCATGGAACGCCTGCGCATGATCCCCGACCCGGCCAGAGATTTCGACCACCCCGGCATTCCGGACAGCCACGCCGCGCTCAAGCGGCATGTGTTCTACAGGCTGACAGCCAAGGACTGGCGAGCAAGAAAAAAGGCGGCTCGCTAGCCGCCCTTTTCCCTCAAAATCAGAGTGCTGCAGCCTTTACCGGACTCAATCCATTCGGATCGTCACAAACCGCAATTCGCCGGTCTTCGACGCCAGCATCAGCAGCGCATTCTTGCGTCCCTGCTCCTTCAACGCAGCAATCCGGTCCATGACATCCTTGGGCGTTGCGACCGATTCCTGAGCGATCTCGGTGATCACCTCGCCGGCCTGGATGCCGCGTTCAGCAGCGGCCGAATCCTTGGTGACATCGGTGATGACGACGCCGGAGACTTCGGCGGCGATGCCGAATTTCGTCCGCGTCTCGTCGTTGAGCTCGCCGACGGTCATGCCGAGCACGGAAGCCGTCGAAACGGCGGGCGCCTCATCGCCATCATCATCCTTGTCGGCGGTGCCATTCTCGCCGCTGGCAAGCTTTTCGCCATCTTCGAGCCGGCCGAGCGTCACCTTCACGGTCTGCTCGACACCCTTGCGCACGATGACCACGTCGACAGCCTTGCCAACCGTGCTTTCCGCGACGACGCGCGGCAGGTCGCGCATTTCATTGACGTCCCTGCCGTCGAACTTGATGATGACGTCGCCCGCCAGGATGGTGCCGTTGTCGACAGGCCCGCCCTTGATGACGCCGGCGACCAGCGCACCCTTGGCGGTGGCCATGCCGAGGCTTTCGGCAATGTCGTCCGTCACCGGCTGGATGCGCACGCCGAGCCAGCCGCGCCGCGTCTCGCCGAACTGGCGGAGTTGGTCGACGACGCCCAACGCGAGCTGCGAGGGAATCGAAAAACCGATGCCGATCGAGCCGCCGGACGGCGAGATGATCGCCGTGTTGATGCCGATCACCTCGCCATCGCTGTTGAACAGCGGTCCGCCGGAATTGCCTCGGTTGATCGCCGCATCGGTCTGGATGAAGTCGTCATAGGGACCGGAATTGATGTCGCGGTTGCGGGCCGAGACGATGCCGACCGTCACCGTGCCGCCGAGGCCGAACGGATTGCCGATCGCCATCACCCAATCACCGACACGCATCTTGCTGGAATCGCCGAATTTCACCGCCGTCAGTTTGTGCCCTTTCGGATCGACCTTCAGCACCGCCACGTCGGTCTTGGTGTCGGTGCCGACCAGCGTCGCCTTCAGCGTCACGCCGTCGGAGAAATTCACCTCGATGTCGTCGGCATCGGCGATCACGTGGTTATTCGTCACCACGATGCCCTCCTCGGCGTCGACCACGAAACCGGAGCCCAGCGACTGCACCTTTTGCGAGGGGTTGCCCTGTTCGCCGGGACGGTTCTTGAAGAAATCGTCGAAGAAATCCTGGAAGGGCGAGCCCTCCGGAAGCTGTGGCATCGGCACCGCGCCCGGGCCTTCCGTGCCCTTCACCCTCTGTGAGGTTGATATATTGACCACGGCGCCGAGCAGGCCCTGCGCGAGATCGGCGACCGAAGCCGGGCCGTCGGCGGCGGCCGTCGGCGTCACCAGCGACGGGACGGTAGCGGCGCCGATAAGAAGTGCTGCAGCACCCGCGGTGAACGTCCGCCTCGCCGCGCGCAATAACCTGTTGGATGTCATCGAGAAGTCTCCCGGTGTCTCTGAAAAGAAAAGCGCTCGCCGAAAACGCTGCGTCGAACCATGTTGGCAAGAAATACGGCACGTTTGCGGCTGTGGCTATCGGCGGAGGATAAATCCTCCGTTATCCCGAAATCATAAACCGTCATCCACCCCGCACCAGCCAGACGAGGCCGACGCCAACGGCGATGGCAACCAGCCCGGCGAGCCGCAGCGCATTCTCCGGCATCGACAGAACTTCGCCGGCAAGTTTCTTGGCGAGGCCGGGAAAGCCGCCATAGACCAGGCCCTCGACGACGAGAACCAAGCCTATTGCCGCCAGAAAATCCTGCACCGGCCGTTACTGGCCGGTGCCTGGCTGCGCTGCCGGTGCAGCAGGTGCAGGGGGTGCTGCTGCACCAGGCGTTGCTGATGCAGCAGGCGCTGCCGGCGTCTCCGCGCCGGAGGGATTGCGGAAGAAACGGAAGAATTCCGAATTCGGCGACAGCACCATCGTCGTCCCGGTACTGTCCAGTGCCGTGCCGTAGGCATTCATCGACCGGTAAAAGTCGAAGAAGGCTGGATCGCGCTGGTAAGCATTCGCGAAGGTGGCGCTGCGTTGAGCTTCGCCTTCACCGCGCAGGATTTCAGACTCTCTCCGTGCCTCGGCGACGATCTCCACCACTTCGCGATCGGCACGCGCCCTGATGCGCTGCGCCGCCTCGTTGCCGCGCGCCCTCAGCCGCTCGGCTTCGGCCAGACGCTCAGCCTTCATACGGTCATATGTCTGTTGCGAGACTTCCGCCGTCAAATCGGTTCGGCGAATACGGACATCCTCGATCTGAAGGCCGAGCGAAGTGGCGTCGGGCCTCAACTGATCGCGCACTTCACGCATCATCACGGCTCGCTCTTCCGAGAGCGCCGCCTCGAAGTCGCGCAAACCGTAAACACGGCGCAAGGCGGCGTCGAGACGCGTCCTCAACCGTGCCTCGGCCAGTTCGATCTGGCCGGACACCGCGGAGCGGAACACGCGCGGATCCGAGATCCGATAGGCGATGAAGGCGTCGACCTCATAGAACTTGCCGCCTGAAACCTGAACGCGGATGTTGTCGAGGTCGAAGCGCAGCACCCTGTTTTCGATCAACTGCACGCTGTCGGCATCGAAGAAGGCGAACGGCGCCTTGAAATAGATGCCCGGCTGGCTCTTGACGTCGACGATTTCGCCGAACCTGAGCACCAGTGCCTGCTGGCGCGCATTGACGACGAAGACCGACGAATAGAGCAGGAACAGGATAACCGCGGCGATAACGGCGATGATGGGAAGACGGTTGGCCATCACTGGGTTCCTCCGAGGACCGGCGCCGGCGCCTTCTGCTGCAACGCAGGCAGCGGCAGATAGGGAACGACCCCTGGTCCGCTGCCTTGCTCGATAATGACCTTGCTGGAATCCTTCAGAACCCTCTCCATCGTTTCCAGATAAAGCCGCTGGCGCGTCACATCCGGCGCCTTGGCGTATTCGTCATAGACCGAGATGAAGCGCTGCGCCTCGCCTTCGGCCTCCTGCACGACCCGGTTCTTGTAGCCGGCCGCCTCCTCGCGGATCTGTGCGGCCTCGCCGCGCGCCTGGCCGAGCTTCTGGTTGGAATATTGGTTGGCCTGCTCGACAAACTTGTCCTCGTCCTGTTCGGCGCGCTGCACCTCGTCGAAAGCGTCGGCCACTTCGCGAGGCGGTGCGGCGTCCTCGATCGAAATCGCGTTGACGTTCAAGCCGGCCTTATAGCCGTCCAGCGTCGTCTGGATGATTTCACGCACGGACGCCGCAATGCCCTCGCGATCATCGCGGAAGATGTCTTGCGCCGGCCGCCGACCGACAGCTTCACGCATGGCGCTTTCGGCGACTTGCCGCAGCATGCCGTCTGGATCGGACACGTCGAACAGATAGGCCCTCGGATCGGAGACCTGATAGGCCACAGAGAACTGGACGTTGACGATGTTCTGGTCGCCCGAAAGCATCAGCCCTGAACCGTTGCCGGAGGCCGTGCCGCCGCCGATGTTAACGAGTTGTTCGGCAATGTTGGCCGTCTCGACCGTCTCAATGGGCCACCAATGGAAATGCAGGCCTGGCTGCGAGAACTCCGCCTTTGGCACGCCGAATCTGAGTTCGACCGCAACCTCGTCGGGCTGCACGGTATAGACCGCCTTGAACGCCCACAGCACTACAAGCGCCGCCGCGATCAGCCCGAACACGGCAGGGCTGGCGCCACCGCCACCCGGCAAAGCGCGCCGCAACCTGTCCTGGCCACGCCGGATGATATCTTCGAGATCGGGAGGCGAGCCCTGCGGACCGCTAGGCCCCTTTGGTCCCTGCCCCCAAGGTCCTGGATTGTTGCCGCCGCCCCATGGGCCGCCGCCTCCGCCGCTTTTGTCATTCCAGGGCATGAATGTCCTTTCGCTCCCTCACGCGCCGGCCTGATGACGCAAAATCCAGTGTTGTTCTTCTATAGGGATGCGACGGCACGCTTTCAACGCGATCGGTCGTCGTCACCGTCCGTTTTGGACCGTCGCGACCCTTTAATGTCTCTCAATGCACGTCACGGCGTCGCTCGTAAACCGAATAGCGTGTCGCATGACTGTCCTTTTCACCAAC
Source organism: Mesorhizobium sp. M1322 (assembly GCF_040318085.1). Taxonomy (NCBI): domain Bacteria; kingdom Pseudomonadati; phylum Pseudomonadota; class Alphaproteobacteria; order Hyphomicrobiales; family Phyllobacteriaceae; genus Mesorhizobium; species Mesorhizobium sp. M1322. Next base: position 39,018 of record NZ_JAMYLP010000012.1, on the reverse strand, counting down.
CGGAACGTCCTGCGAGCGAACAATGTGCCACAAATCCGGGTCGATCGGCGGGAAATGCGCGTCGCCGTCGACCGCGGCAAGGATATGGGTGACATGCAAGCGGTCGGCCAGCGGCAGCGCCTGGGTATAGATCTCGCCGCCGCCGATGACGCAGATTTCGTCGGCGCCGGCCATGCAGCGCCCGCGCACTTTCGCCAGGCTGATCGCCTCGTCGAGCGAATGCACGATTTCGACGCCCTCGGCGCGCCAGGCCTTGTCGCGGGTCACCACGATGTTGAGCCTGCCCGGCAGCGGCCGGCCGATACCTTCATAGGTCTTGCGGCCCATGATAATAGGTTTGCCCATCGTGTCGGCCTTGAACCGCTTGAGATCGCTGGAAAGCCGCCACGGCAAACCGCCATCGCGCCCGATCACGCCGTTTTCGGCGATGGCGACGTAGATCGCGACGTCCATCAGCCGCCACTCCCGCCATCGCCGGAAGGCGCCAGCAGCAATATGTCGATGTCGTGCTCAGGGTAGAAATTCTCTGCCGTCATCTCGAAACGCGTCGGCCCGACTTTCCTGACGTTTTCGCCACAGAACGAGACCATGTTCTTCGGATCGCCCTTGTCGATGGTCAGCTTGAACTTGCCGATGGCGCCCGTCGCCCAGTTGCCGCCGGTGGTCAGGATATAGGCGATGCGGTTTTCGAAATATCTCGGAGTGCCGTCGGGATTGCCCTTCGCCGCCTTGCGGATCGCATTCTCGAACGTGCCGTCCATGCAGTAGCGGGTCTTGTAGGCGGCGTATTGGCCCTGGAACTGGCCGTCATAGAAGAAGCTGACCGAGGACGTGCCGCCGACGCTCGGTTTGTAACGATGGGCGACGTGGACTGCCCTATTGGCTGGAAAGGTCGAGCGCCACCAGTAGGTCGAGCGCAATTGCCAGAACGGCACATAAACGGTCTTCATCCCTGAACCGTCGTCGGCGGTGTCCTCGATGATGAGGCCGCGATCGACCCAGTCGTCGGCAACCGCTTGCGGCAGCTTTGCCAATGCCTCCCTGGCCGCGTCGCCGAACGGGTAGAACGGCACGTTTTGCGCCTTCAAATCGGCGCTGATGTCGATGCCGAGTGCAAACGCCTTCTGCTCGAGCTGCGGTTTTGCCGCCACGCCCTCGATCGTCACCTCGAAGCCGAGGAAATTGTCGCTCTGGCCGTCGGGGATCGCCGGCATCTCGTTCGGATCGCCTTCGATGTCCGGCATCGGAAAGGCGACGATCGCGTCGACATCCTTGTCGGTGTTGTTGCGGAAGACATAGTCGACCGTCACTTGTCCCGGCGAGATGTAGAGGTCCTCACTCTCCATGGCGACCGCGTCGCTGCGCGACAGGATCAGGCCGCCCGTCCCCAATTCGGCGATCGAATCATTGGCGAATACGGGCGTGGCCGAGAGCGCCAGCGCTGTGGTCAGGACATAGCGGAACATGGAAGCTCCTTTTGGCGAGATGCCGGATGACTCTATCGCACCGGCCCCAATATCGGAATCGATTTTCGGAAAGCACGATGCGGGGATTTAAGGTGTTAGAGCGTACTTTGTGCGTCCAATTGGCCGCACATCGCTCTAGCCGTTTCAATGTGGAGTTTCAAAGCCCTTCCGCCCACTCGTCGGCGCTTGCAAGGCTCGTCTGGACACCGACGCTCCGATCGGGCAGGAGTTCGCCCATGCGCAAGCTTCTCGTCATCGGCATCGGCGCCGGCAATCCCGACCACATGACCGTGCAGGCCATCGACGGCTTGAACCGCGCCGACGTGTTGTTCATTCCCGACAAGGGCGCGAAGAAGAACGATCTCGCAGAACTGCGCCGCCAGATCTGCGACCGATTCGTCACCAATCCAAACTCGCGTCGCGTCGAATTCGACGTGCCGGTGCGGGCCGAGCCGGCACCCTCCTATCGCTCGACCGTCGATGACTGGCACGAGGCGATCGCCGCGATCTATGAAAGCCTGATCCACGAGGAGCTTTCGCAAGATGGCTGCGGCGCCTTCCTGATCTGGGGCGATCCCTCGCTCTACGACAGCGCGCTGCGCATCCTGGAGCGTGTGCGCATGAGAGGCAATGTCGGGTTCGAGCTCGAGGTGATCCCCGGCATCACTGCTGTCCAGGCGCTCGCCGCCGGCCATAAGATCGCGCTGAACCGCATCGGCGACGCAATTCAGATCACCACCGGCCGCCGGCTTACCGAGGAAGGTTTGCCCGACAATGCCGGCAGCACCGTCGTCATGCTGGACGGCAAATGCGCCTTCAACACGCTGGACGACAAGGACCTCGTCATCCATTGGGGCGCCCATCTCGGCACGCCCGACGAGATTCTCATTTCCGGTCGCCTCGGCGATGTCGGCGACGAGATCGTGAAGACTCGCGAAGAAGCCCGGCGCAAAAAAGGCTGGATCATGGACACTTATCTGCTGCGCAAGCCCGGCGAGCCGGAGGAGTAGGCTCGGCCGGTACAGATTCCGCCAATCTCATCCAGCATCGATCTCCGCCTGTAACGCTTCCATATGCGCCGCCGCGGCGAAAGCCGCAGCCCGTTCGATGGCGCGAAAGCGACTGACCACCGCAAGCCCCACCGGCGTCAACTGGGCGCCGCCGCCCTTTTTCCCGCCGGTCTGCGCCGCAACCAGCGGCTTGCCGAACACCCGGTTCATGTCCTCGACCAGATCCCAAGCGTGTTTGTAGGACATTTCCATGCCGCGCGCCGCAGCCGAGATGGAGCCGAAGGCGGCGATCTGCTCAAGAAGCTCGATCTTGCCCGGCCCGATTCGCCCTTCAGGATCGAGGTTTATCCGCAAGCTCAGCGACGGCATTTGCTCCTCCGAAGTCACGCCCCATCCTAGAAGCTCTTCGGCGATACCGCTATTCTAAAATGATATAGCGACATCATCCGCCGGTCATCCATCCGCCTCGACAGGCAAGCCGACGCTTGTGTTCGCCCGGTCGAAGCTCACCGTCTTGATCACCGCGTAGACGTTTCGGCCGGGCCGGAGTTTCAGCGTCTGTCGCGATTGCTCGGTGACCCGGGCAAGCACGGTTGCGCCATTGCAGTCTATGCCGATCTCGACCGTCGGCCCCTCGCCCGGCGCTATCGCCACGATCATGCCCGGCAAGATATTGAGCGCGCTGAGACCCGTCGGCTGTTCGGTGGCGATCATCACATCGCGGGCACGGATGCGGATGCGCACCGGAGCACCGACCGGCACTGCCAGAAGCGGCACGCGGATCTCGCCCGCCGCCGAGCCAAGAACGGTCATGCCAAAGACTTCATCGTGGCGCAGCACCGCGGTGTCCAACACCGCGCCGCCCTCGCCGCGCTCTTCCGCCGGCAACAGGTCGAGCCGCTGCATGATCGCCCCGGTCGGGCCGCAAGCAGCGACTTTGCCTTGCGCCAGGACCACCACATCGCTTGCCAGCCGCGCCACTTCCGAGACCGAGTGGCTGACATAGACGATCGGGATTTTCGTCTCGTCGCGCAGCCGCTCGATATAAGGCAGGATTTCTGCCTTGCGGGCATCATCGAGCGAAGCCAGCGGCTCGTCCATCAGCAACAATCTGGGACTGGCGAGCAGCGCCCGGCCGATCGCCACGCGCTGTTTCTCGCCGCCGGAAAGCTTTGCCGGACGCCGGTCGAGCAAAGGGCCGATGCCGAGCAGGTCGACCACGGCATTGATGTCCGCATAGCGTTCCGCCGTCGGCGTGAACCAACGGCCGAAGCGCAGATTGCTCGCCACGCTCATATGCGGAAACAGCCGCGCATCCTGGAACACCATGCCGATGCGGCGCTTGTGCTTCGGCACGAACAGGCCCGCATCCGTATCGACCAGCACGCGGCCGTCGGCCTCGATCCGCCCCTTCTCGGGCCGGATCAATCCGGCAATCATATTGATCAGCGTCGTCTTGCCGGAGCCCGAGGGCCCGAACAGCGCGGTCAGCCGCCCGGCGCTCTCGAAGCGGGCGTCGACCTCGAAATCGCCAAGCCGATGGCTGATGTCGACCACGACCTTCATTCGATGTCCATCCGCTTGCCGACGCGCCGCGCCAGCACCTCCGACGCGACAAGTGCTCCCATCGAGATGATGAACGAGATCAGCGTCAGCCTGAGCGCGCCGGCATCACCGCCCGGCACCTGCGTGAACGTGTAGATCGCTGACGGCAGCGTCTGCGTCACGTTGGGGATGTTGGAAACGAATGTGATCGTTGCGCCGAACTCGCCCATCGCCTTGGCGAAAGACAAGATCGCGCCGGTAATCAGGCCGGGCAGGATCAGCGGCAGCGTGATCGTCCCGAATACCCACAGCGGATTGGCGCCAAGCGTCCCGGCCGCCGCCTCGACTCTCCGGTCGACCGCCTCGATCGACAGCCGGATCGCCCGCACCATCAGGGGAAAACCCATGACAGCGCAGGCCAGTGCGGCTCCCGTCCAGCGAAAAGAGAAAACAATGCCGAAATGCTCGGCCAGAAACGCCCCGGCCGGGCCGCGCCTGCCGAAGGAGAGCAGCAGCAGATAACCGATAACCACCGGCGGCAGGATCAACGGCAGATGCACCAGCCCGTTGAGCAGCGTCTTGCCCCAGAATTGGCCACGGGCGAGCACAAGCGCGATCAATATGCCGGGCGGCAGGCTGGCGATCATCGCCACCGTCGCCACCTTGACGGACAGCCGGACCGCATTCCATTCGTCGGGAGTGAGGTCCAGCAGCCAGTTCATCTTTTGGCGTCGTGCCTCAGTTGCTCGGCGTAAGGACGGTAAAACCCTGCGCCTTGAAGAGTTCGCCAGCCTTGGCCGACTGCAGGCATTTCAGGAATGCCGGCGCATCCTTGTCCTTCGAATCCGCCATCTCGGCAACCGGGTAGACGATCGGCGGATGCGAATCCTCCGGGAAGGTGCCGATCACTTTGACGCCGGGCTCGGCATGCGCGTCGGTGGCGTAGACGATGCCGAGCGCCGCCTCACCGGTCGAGACCAGCTTGAGCGCTGCGCGCACGTTCTCGGCCTGTGCCACCTTGCCTTCGATCGAGGACCAGACGCCGAGCGATTCAAGTGCGGCCTTGCCATATTTGCCGGCCGGCACCGCTTTGAAATCGCCCATGGCAAGCCTGCCGTCGCCGATCAGCCCGGCAAGATCAAAACCCTTTTCGATCCTGGTTTCGACCGGCGAGTCCTTCGGCGCCACCAGCACGATCTGGTTGCCGAGCAACTTCACTTCGGTATCCGGCTTGGTCAGTTTCTTGTCGGATAGATATTTCATCCAGTCGAGGTCGGCTGAGATGAAGACGTCGGCTGGCGCGCCGGCCTCGATCTGCTTGGCCAATGCGGAGCTTGCCGCATAGGAAATGGTCGCTGCCTCGCCGACATCGGCCGCGCAGGCGGTGTTCACGGCATCCAGTGCGTTCTTCATGCTTGCGGCGGCGAAGACGATCAGCCTGTCATCCGCGTGGGCAGCCGGCATAGCGGCGATCAACATCGTCGTGAGACCGCCAATGGCGGCCGCCTTCAATCCGAAACCCTTACGCACCAGCATGAACTCTCCTGGGGCCTGAAAAATCTGGCCGGCGCGAGCCCTGCCAATCGATATATCCACCTGAATATAACAACGGAAGGGCTTTTGCCAGACTTAGCCCGGAACAATGGTCCAGCCAATAGCCTTGTGTGGTGCTGCCACCGCCTGCGATAAATAGCGGTGGATACAGCGCAACGTTGCAGGCCGATGCCGTGGATCAAAGCATCGGATACGGTGGTCGCGGCGGACGGGCACAGCGCAACAGCCGAACGATTTCGAAACAAGGTAGGTAGAAGCCCGACGTTTGCGGCTCACACCGCGATCGGCGCCTTGATCGTCGCATCGGCGAGGTAGTTTTCCAGCCGGAAATCCTCGAAGCGGAAGGCAAAGAGGTCCTTCACCTCCGGATTGATCCATAACGTCGGCAGCGCCTTGGGCGTGCGCCGCAACTGTTCGCGCGCTTGCTCGAAATGGTTCGCGTAAAGATGCGCATCGCCCAGCGTATGGACGAAATCGCCGGGCTTCAGCCCCGTCACCTGCGCCACCATCAATGTGAGCAGCGCATAGGAAGCGATGTTGAACGGCACGCCGAGAAAGATATCGGCGGAACGCTGGTAGAGCTGGCAGGAGAGCCTGCCTTCCGAGACATAGAACTGGAACAGGCAATGACAGGGCGGCAGCGCCATGGCTTCCACTTCGGCCGGGTTCCACGCCGAAACGATCAGCCGTCGGGAATTAGGATTCTTGCGTATCTCCTTCACGAGATTGGCAATCTGGTCGATGGTGCCGCCATGGCCGTCCGGCCAGGAGCGCCATTGCTTGCCATAGACCGGGCCGAGGTCGCCATTCTCGTCGGCCCATTCGTCCCAGATCGAGACGCCGTGATCGTTGAGATATCTGGTGTTAGTGTCGCCGGCCAGGAACCACAGAAGTTCATGCACAATCGACTTCAGGTGAAGCTTCTTGGTAGTGGTGACCGGAAAGCCGCGCGCAAGGTCGAAGCGCATCTGATAACCGAACACCGAGCGCGTTCCGGTGCCGGTGCGGTCGCCGCGATCGGCGCCGTTTTCCAGCACGTGCTTCAAAAGGTCGAGATACTGGCGCATCGGCTTCGGCTCGATTCGGGTTACCGGCCACCATAACCGACTGGCTGCCGGCCGAACATGTCAAAGTACAGGATGTTCCAACAGGCGACTACATTGTGGGCTGGCGCGGAAATCGCGCCAGCTTTCCGCCTGATACAGGATGATTATCAGAGGCTGGCGAGCTTACCCAGATTTTTGGCGACCAGGTAATAGAAGGTCACGCGGCTCTTGGTGTTATCGGCCTCCATCGCCTTGCAAGTCTTTTCGATGGCCGCGTCCGCCTTGCTGCCGTCGGCGACGCCAAGCTTTTTGGCAACCCAGTTGGCCTTGACGCGATCCAGTTCCTTGGGATCCGTGCAGGACACCAGCGAGGAATCCCGATTCCTGAGCGCAATGCCCAAATGCTTCACGATCTTGGCGACCGCGTCGGCATCTGCCGCGGCGTCGTACTTCTTCACGTCTGCGAGATAATCGGCCATCAAAATTCCCCTCCTCAGCGGCACGGGATTCGGTCGATGAGGGCTGTGGCGCGCTGCCGCAAATGTGCGCTAATCGGTAACTCCTCACCACCGCAAAGCTTCGGTTGAGACCGTTGACAAGTCAAGTCTTCCGCGATGCTGTTTGACACAGCGGACAAAGCATCATTGAGGCCTTTCATTTTCCACGATCGGTCCCTATATCTGTTTCGTCGGCTCGACCGACTATGGCGATAAACAGGCGATGAAATAAGCCGTTCGGACCCGGGGGCGGTACCCGGCGCCTCCACCAAAAACCGCTCTTATAAGAGCGGCTTTTGCTGGGGGCGAAATAGGATCGACGAAGGTGTAAAGATCGTACTTTTGCCCGGCATTGTACCACCGTTATCGGGCTAAACTTATAGTTGCCAACGACAACTATGCGGAAGCACGTCTCGCCGCGTAAGCGGTGCGACAGCTTCAATTCAAGCCCTAGTGGTTCGCACTTCTAGGCGGGGTTCGGAGGTACCTGGCAACAGAAACCTCCACTTCTCCCCCTCGGATCCCCATCTCCCCCTCTATATTGTGACGGCAGTAGGCTTGCTGGCCGCGCTTCTTGTGCTGCGCCGTCGCGATGCTGTTTTGCCGGCAAACGCGGGCGGCCGCATTCATCCAAAGGAAAATGCAAAACGATTCCGATCAATTCTTCTTGCTGACCGGCGGTCCCGGTTCCGGCAAGACCACATTGATCGAAGCCTTGCGGTCGGCCGGCCTTGCCACCTCGCCGCCGAACGCTTCCGCTACGCCAGTCATGTCTTCATCACACCGCCATGGTCGGAGATTTTTCGGCAGGATAGCGAGCGAAAGCAGACCCTCGACGAAGCCGAACGCACCTATCATGCGCTGGCCGATATGAGCTGGTCCTGTTGCCCTTAGCGCCGGTCGAGGCGTGACTTGCGATTCGTCTTTGCCGAGGCAGGCTTGCAGCTTGGGCCCGGACGTGAAAAAGGCCGGGACTGACCCGGCCTTTTTCATGCTCTCGCTGGAAGGCATCTACTCTGCCGGCGCTTCGCCAACCTCCCGCCCACGGCCGAGCGTCACCTTGGCCAGCATGAAGGAGATCACCGCGCAAAGCGTGATGCCGGCCACCATCGGCAGCGGCGTGCCGTCGAAGAACCCGCCGGCGATGCCCATGGCGACCGCACCGATCGCGAAGTGCAGCGTGCCCATCAGCGCCGAGGCCGTGCCGGCGATCGCGCCATGCTCCTCCATGGCCAGCACCGAAGTCGTCGGGATCACCAGGCCGAGGAACCCGTAGCCGACGAACAGCAGCACCGCCATCACGTCGAGCCGGTCGACGCCGGACGCCATCACCGCGAACAGCACCACCATCGTGGTCGCATAGCCGACCACCGCGACCCGCACCACGGGCCTTAGCCCGAACCGTTCGGACAGCACCCCCGTCAACTGCGACATGCCGATGAAGGCGACCGCATTGATCGAGAAGAACACGCTGTAGACCGACGGCGACAGCCCGTAATGGTCGATCAGGATGAAGGACGAGCTCGATAGATAGACGAAGAAGCTCGCGATCCCGAAGCCGCCGATAGACGCCAGGCCAAGGAAGTTGCGGTCGCCCATCAGGAAGCGATAGGCCGAGAGCGCAGTGCCGAACGAACTGCCTGCACGCGCCTCGACCGGCCGCGTCTCCTTGAGCGAGGTCGCCAGCAGGATGGTGGCGAGCACCGCCCCACCCGTTACCGTCCAGAACACGGCACGCCAGCCGAGATTCTCGATGATGACGCTACCGGTCAGCGGCGCCAGGATCGGCGACACCGAAAACACCAGCATCAAGAGCGACATCAGCTTGGCAGCGTCGGTGCCGGTGTGCAGGTCACGCACGATGGCGCGCGGCACCGCCATGCCTGCGCTGGCGCCGAGCCCTTGCAGGAAACGGAAGGCAATCAGCCATTCGATCGAGGGTGCCAGCGCCGAGCCGATGCCGCCGACCATGAACAGTGCGAGGCCGCCATAGAGCGGCAGCTTGCGTCCGACCATGTCGGAGATCGGTCCGACGACGATCTGGCCAAACCCCATGGACAGGAAGAAGATCAGCAAACTCATCTGCACGGCAGCGGTGCTTGCCTGCAGATCCGCGCCGATCGAAGGCAACGCCGGAAGATACATGTCAATGGCAAACGGACCGATGGCCGTCAACAGACCGAGCACGATCGCGATGCGGAAGAATTGAGGACTCATGATAGCGGGTTTCTTTCAAATCTGGTTGGCCGCCGACCGGCGCATAATCCTAGGACGTTCCATCCCGTGAAATTCCGACTTCTTCTACGGGAAATCCGTTTAAGTTAAGTCCATAAATTTAGACACTCTTGTCTAATTCGTCAATCACCTCTATATAGTTTTCATGAAGCTCAACGTTTCTCCTGACACCATCCCGCCACGCGGCCACGAGGCCAAGCGCGTCTCCATCATGGACGCAGCCGGCGAGGTGTTCTGCCGCGAAAGCTTCGCCGGCGCCAATATCGACATGATTGCCGCCGAGGCCGGCGTTTCGCGCCAGACGATCTACAACCACCATGGCGACAAGGAGAAACTCTTCGTCGCCATAGTCCGCGACCTGACCGAGCGCTGCAATGCCGGCATCTTCGCCACCATTTCCACCTTTCCGGACCAGCCGAAGGATCTCGAGGCCGATCTGATCGCTTTTGCTGTGCGCATGAACCGCAACTGTATCTGCAACCGCGACGGAAAATTCCTGCGCAAGCTGATCCAGACCGAGGGCGAGCGCTATCCCGAGCTCTTTGCCGAATGGCGCGAACAGGGACCGGGCAGGACATGGCCGGCTATCGCCGCCCGTTTCGCCCGCCTCGCCCATGCCGGTTTCCTCGACATCGAGGACCCCGACGTCGCGGCACGCCAGTTCCTGGCCCTTGCCAATGCCGAGTTGCAGACGACCTTCATGCTCGGCGGCACGCCGACCGATGATGAGGTGCTGCAATCGGCGACACATGGCGTGCGCACCTTCCTGCGCGCCTTCGGCAAGCGGCAGCCGGCGGCCGATGCGCAAAAGCACAGCGCGCTCGCTGGCGCCTGAGCGATCAAATCTGAGGCATGCCCTCTCGCATCCGCGCTGCCGGCGTCTATATCCGGTTTACGCCGCGCTCAAGCTTGATTACAGCTATGCGGACGATTCAACGGAACCCGACAGCCACATGGCCGACGACCACATCCGCTACGACATTCTGGCCCAGGAGGCATTGCGCGGCGTCATGCGCAAGGTCCTGGCCGAGGTCGCGCGCACCGGCCTTCCCGGCAACCATCATTTCTTCATCACTTTCCTGACCGGCGCCCCGGGCGTGCGCGTATCTTCCCGCTTGCGCGAGCGCTATCCCGAACAGATGACCATCGTCATCCAATTCCAGTATTGGGACTTGAAGGTGACCGACACGGGCTTCGAGGTCGGGCTGTCTTTCTCCGACGTGCCGGAAAAGCTGGAAATCCCGTTCTCGGCCGTGCGCGGCTTTTACGACCCGTCCGTCAATTTCGAGCTCGAATTCGACGTGAAGACGGAGACCTCGGCAGAAGAGGAGTTGGCCGGCCAGCCCGCTTCCGAACCGCTGGCCGTCGTCGCCGAGAAAAAGCCGGAAAAGAAGAAGACCGCTGAGGCCGAAAAGAAGCCTGCCGACGCCGCCGCCAAGGGCGCCGAAGTGGTGTCGCTCGACGCCTTCCGCAAGAAGTGATCCGACGGGCCGCGCGACATGGCCGACATCGTCAATCTCCGCCAGGCCCGTAAGCAGAAGGCACGAGCCGAGAAGGAGCGCCTGGCCGAACAGAACCGGACCCTGCACGGCCGCTCCAAGGCCGACCGGGAGCGTGACCGTCTGATCGCCGACAAGGCAAAAAAGTTTGTCGCCGGCCATCGCCGCGAAGCCTCGGGCGATCCGGATTCCCCGAGCATCGGACCGATAAGTGCGCCGCGGTTTTCGGATGAATCCGATGCTTGAAGTGAAATGAGTCACGTCCGGTGAGCCCGGTCGAGAAACGCTCGGTGACCATTCGCGGCCATCGCACCAGCTATTCGCTCGAAAAGCCATTTTTCGACGATCTCGTCGCCATCGCGGCTGCGCGCAAACTGACGCTCGCCGCTCTCGTCGCCGAAATCGACGAGGCCCGGCCGCGCGATGCCAACCTGTCCTCGGCGCTTAGGCTCTACGTCTTGGATTGGGCGAAGCGGAGGATGAAAAGTTCTTTGTAGATCATGACCCCGAACCGAAAGTCAGCGCAGCGAAAAGCGGGGACCGGTTTTCGGATAAGATCATGGTCAATCGGGATGGAACAAGCTCCAGATGGAGCTATCCGCCGCCCAGCGACTTCAGCAGATTGTCGATCGACGAAGGTTCAAGCGTGGGTTTTGGCGCGGATTCTGCTGGCGGCGGGTTGTCATTGGCTGGCGGCTGGGGCGCGCGCTCGATTTTCTGCGCCTGCTCAGCGGCCGCCCTGCGCTGGGCGTCGAGCTTTGCCTTTTCTTCGGCGCCGATCCGCCTCGCCTCTTCCGTCCGCCTCGCCTCTTCCGCTTTCCGGCGTTGCTGTTCTTCGGCTTTCGCCGCCTCGTCCGCCGCTTTTTGCGCCGCCCTGGCTCTCGCTTCGGCATCCGCCTTGGCCCTTGCCTCCGCCTCCGCCTTGGCTTTAGCCTCCGCTTCAGCCCTCGCCCTTGCCTCCGCCTCCGCCTTGGCTTTAGCCTCCGCTTCAGCCCTCGCCCTTGCCTCCGCCTCAGCCTTGGCCACGGCTTCAGCCCTCGCCTGGGCTTCCGCCTTGGCCTTCGCCTCCGCTTCGGCTCGAGCCCTTGCCTCGGCTTCAGCCTTCGCCCTGGCATCTGCCTCGGCTTGCAGCCGCGCCGCCTCCTGCTGCTTGCGCAATTCCTCGGCTGCCCTCTCACGCTCGGCTTGCAGGGCCGCGTAGTAACGCACCTCGCGCCGCAGCCGCTGTTTTTCAAGCAGTGCCGCCTGCATGGCCTCGACCCGCTGCTGTTCCTTTTCCAGCGCGCGCTGGGTCAGGAACTGCGCCAGCGGCTCACTGTCGAATTGCCGCTTCGCGGCGCCGAACGGTCCGTCGACGCTGAAATTCACAGTCGGATCGGAGCCGACCAGCGCTTCGTCGCCGGGCCGATAAGTGATCGAACCACTGGCGGCGACCGTGCTGGCATTCAGGTCCGCCGTGATGTCGGCGGACAGCTTCGCCGTCGGATTTTCAAGATTGACCGGCGGTGCCCTCAGCGCGCCGCCGGCAACTGTGAAGGCGATGTCGGTATCCCCAGCCGGAAAACTGCCGTCCGCGGCGATCTGCGGCGCAAAGCCAGCGGTCTTGGCCGCATCGATATCGCGCCCGATCGCGTCGGCCTTGGCGATGAAAGCGCCAAAGGCGTCGGGATTGACGCCGGCAATGGTCAAGCTCTTCAGGGCCGCCGTGCCGGAACCGGACAGCGCCGCAACCATCGCATCGACCGATTTGCCGCTGGTCGAGAGCGTCGCCGAGAAATCGCCGCTTCCGCTGATGCCGGCCTGCGGCAGCACGGCGGCCAGATCGGCGCCGGCAAGTTTCATCTGGCCGGAGAAAAGCCCGGTGCCGTCATTGTTCTTCAGCTCGAACAGTCCGGTAAGCGCACCGCCGGCGAACTTTGCCTCGAGGTCCGAAACGCGGATGCCTTCCTGGTCGAGCTCCAGCGAAAGCGTCGCGTCATAAGCCGTGGCCAGCGGGCCGGCGACCAGCGATGCCGTGGTCACGTCGAGTTCGGCGGTGAACGGCAGGCTGGACTTCTGGCTGAACGGGGCGGTCGGCCAAGCCCTGCCGGCGCCCAGGAAGGCCTGGTCACCAAACAGTGCTACCGCCATCGGGTCGAGATCCAGCTCATCGAGCACCAGCGCGCCGGCAAGATGCGACAGCCCATCCTTGACGTCGACATTGACGTCACCGGAAACCGCCGCCTCGTTGATGGCGCCGCTGAGGCCGGACAGAACCAGAAGGCCGTTGCCGAAATCGGCGTCGGCCGCTAGCCACGTCGACATGCCTGTCCCCATGCCCGGCAAGCCGACGCCTGTCGTCATCAGCCACGGCTCGATGTCGGCGGCTTCCAGACTGACCTTGCCCTTGACGGTGGGGCCTTGTGGCGTGCCGGCGAATGTCCCGTCGAAACCGACCTTGAAGTCGTTGCCGATGAGGTTGAAGCTCGTCGCCATACCGCCGCCAAGCGTGCCTTTTGCCGAGACATCGGTGGTCGCCTCGCCAAGCATGCCGAGTGGCAACGCCGGTAGGCCGTAAAGCGCCAGAAGTGCGGTGGCGTCGGTATTCCTGGCGTTGAAGGTCAGCGACACCGGCGCCTCGAGAAGCCGGTCGGCCACCCCTTTGCCGGACAGCGACGCCGAAAACGCCGAACCGCCGGCCTTGCCTTGCGCGCTGACTGCCAGGCCTGTCGTGCCATCGCCGTTGGCGGCGGCACTCGTCACCAGATCGACGCGCGCATCCTGCAACAGCTCGGGATAGGCCGCGACGCGCCCCGCCAGCCTCTTCAGCACGGCATTGTCCGGATAGTGCTGCGCCGCGACATCGACCAGCGGCTTGAGGTCGACGGCGACCACGGACGCGTCGAGCTTGCCGGTCGGACTCACTGGGAAATCCTTGATCCGACCGGTGGCGCTGATTGAGGCGCCGGCAAGCCCGCCAACCGAGAGCCGGTCGATTTCGAGCAGCCCGTCGCGCAGCCTGAGCGCCGTATCGACCGTATCGGCGGTCAGCCCGCCGGCACTGACCGGCCCGGCCTTGATCTGGAAATCGAGGTCGCGGTCGGAAAAACGGTTCGCGCCCTTGTCGCTGATGAAGATCGAGGCGAAGGCGGCGAGGCCGTCGACATCGAGTTCGCCACCTTCGAGCCGCATCAGCACCGACGGCCTGGCCTCGTCGGGCTGGCTGGAATCGATGCGGCCGGAAAATTTCGCCTTGCCGAGAACGAGCTCGAGGTCGCTGAAGGCTTGGCGCTTCCCGGTCAGGTCGACCTTGGCCTTGAAGCCGGCGGCCGGCAGCCGGCGGATCGCTTCGTCGACATCCCTCGACAGCCAGGCCGCAAAGCCGGAAGGCTGCCCTACCGCCAGAAGCAGCGAACCGGTAAAGCCGAAATGATCCTCGACGCTGAGCATTCCGTTTGCTTCCAGCCTGGCGCGGCCGGGCAGCGTCGCGGCCAGCGACTTCACCGACCAGCCAGCATCGGCCGGCTCGGCGGAAAGGCGCACGTCGCGAACCGTCGTGTCGCCGGCCACCACCGCCGGCAGCTTCACCTCGACGGTGCCCGGTATGGTCGGCTTGGGCAGGTCGAGCAGCGCCTGCTCCAGTGCCGCGACACGCTCGGATAATGTCAGCCCGGCAGCGGCGCCGACGGCTTCATCGAACTGCACCTGCGCGCCATCGGCCTCGATCGAAAAGCTTGGGTTCGGCCCAAGCTCGACGGCAGCCTTGCCGTCAGCGGTATAGGGATTGTCGAGCGGCCCGGTCTCGAAGCGGAATTCGTCGACCCCAAGCTTCTGGTGGTCGAGCGAAAACTTGCCGTTCAGCCTGAACCCCGGCTCCGGCTTACCGGCGCTGGCCTTCATCATCTCACCGTCGGTGCCGTTAAGCTGCGCCAAACGCTTGTCGGCGCCATTCTTGTCGGAACTTGTGACCTTGAACTGGCCCGAATAGATCGCGGCGCCGTTGACGATGCCGGCATTGCCGTCGGCCTCGATGACCAGCGGATAGGCGTCCGGATCGGCCTTGAGCCTGAGCCGCATCTGTCCGTCGCCCCCGGCCTTGCCGGTGGACGCGATGACAGTGCTGCGCAGGCCGTCGAGCCGCAGCGAACCATCCATCCGCCATGGTCCGGCCAGCGATTTGGCCGAGATCATCGAGTTGATTTCGGAAAGCAAATGGCTGCGCCCGCCAGCGGCATGGCGCAGCGCGATCTCTCCGTCGGTCACCGTTAGCTTTTCGATCGAGATCTGGCTGGGATCGAAGGGTGAAGACGGGCGTATCGCCCAATCCACCGTGCCGTCGGCGGCAATGTCGATCGTCGCCCTCGGCCGCACCAGCCGCATGTCGAAGATCAGCACCTCGCCGCTCAGGAAGGGCGCCAGTTCCGCATCCATCGAAAAGGTCTCGACGGTCATTGCCGGCTGGCCGCCGGGGCCGCCGGCCACAGTGACGTTCGAGAAGGTCACCGACGGAAACGGCAGCAGTTTCGCCGTTGCATCGCCCTGAACAGTGACCTTGCGGCCAAGAATGGCGCTCGCCTCGCGCTCGAAATCGGCACGGTAGCCCGTCCAGTCGATGAAATACGGCACCACCAGCGCCGCACACAGCACCAGCACGAAAAGGCCACCGAAGATCACGAACAGGCGTGCGAGCATGAGCTCCGAGCAGTTGATTGAAAATCAGCCGCACTCTACCCGCATCCGCGTGTCGATAAAGAGGCAAATCGATCGCCCCAAGAGCAAAAGCTCTAGTCGGCGGGCAGTATCTTCCCAGGGTTCATAATATTCAGCGGGTCGAGCGCCTGCTTGATCGTGCGCATGATGTCGACGCTGTGGCCGAGTTCATGGCGCAGGAAGCCGACCTTGCCTTGTCCGATGCCGTGCTCGCCGGTGCACGTTCCGTCCATGCCGATCGCCCGCATATTCAGCCGCGCGACGAACTCTTCCGTTGCGGCGATTTCCTTCGGATCGTCCGCGTCCATCAGCACAAGCACATGGAAATTGCCGTCGCCGGCATGGCCGACGATCGGCGCGATCAACCCCATCTCGGCAATGTCGGCCTCGGTTTGCGTGACGCATTCGGCAAAGCGCGAGATCGGCACGCAGACGTCGGTCGACAGCCCCTTGGCGCCCGGCCGCAGCGTCAGCGACGACCAATAGGCGTCGTGCCTGGCCTTCCACAGCTTCGTCCGCTCCTCGGCGACGCTGGTCCACAGGAACGGGCCGCCGCCATATTCTTCGGCGATCATGCCGAAGGTCTCGGCCTGCTCGGCAACGCCGGCATCACTGCCATGGAACTCGACGAACAGGCATGGGCTTTCCGGATAGTCGAGTTTCGAATAGCTCTTCATCGCCCGCATCTGCAGCGCATTGACCAGTTCGATGCGCGCCACCGGAATGCCCATCTGGATTGTCGCGATCACCGCATTACAGGCCGCCTCGACGCTGGGAAACGGGCAGACGCCGCCGGAGATCGCCTGCGGAATGCCTTGCAGCTTCAGGGTCAGCTGGGTGATGATGCCGAGCGTGCCTTCGGAGCCGATCAGGAGCCGCGTCAGATCGTAGCCGGCCGAGCTCTTTTTCGCGCGCTTGCCGGTCGTTACCGTCTTGCCGTCGGCCATTACCGCCGTCAACGACAACACATTCTCGCGCATCGTGCCGTAGCGCACCGCATTGGTGCCCGACGCCCGCGTCGCCGCCATGCCGCCGAGCGATGCATTCGCACCCGGATCGATCGGAAAGAACAGGCCGGTGTCGCGCAGGTGCCGGTTGAGATCCTCGCGCGTCACACCGGGCTCGACCGTGCAGTCAAGATCCTGCGGGTTGACCGCGAGGATGCGGTTCATCCGCGAAGTATCCAGCGAGATGCCGCCGCCCGGCGCGTTGGTATGGCCTTCCAGCGAGGAGCCGACGCCGAAGGCGATCACCGGCACGCGGTGCGCGGCGCAGGCCGAGACGATCTCCTGCACCTCCGTCGTCGTCTCCGGAAACGCCACGCCATCCGGTGCCTGGGCCGGAATGTAGGTGGTGGTGTGGGCGTGCTGGGCGCGGATCGCCTGGCCGGTCTGGAACCGCTCGCCGAGCCGCTGCTTGAGGATGCCGAGCACGGCGGCGATCCCTTCCTCGTTGCGTTCGACCGGATTGAGGTCGCTCAGAGCCATCGATTCCTCCGCGAATGGACCAGCGGCTGCCCTTGCTGTGCAGCTATGGATGCGTAGTCTCACCAACCACGTTCTGTCCAGCCAGAAGGAAGTTTTCCATGTCCACCCCCGCCCCCTTCGTCTCTCGCGTCATGGATATCGAGAAGGACTGGATCGACTACAACGGCCATCTCAACATGGCCTATTACAACGTGCTGTTCGACCGTTGCTCGGACGACGCCTTCGAGATGATGGGGATGGGGCCTAACTACGCCAAGGACCGTCGCCTCACCATCTACACGGCGGAAGTGCATGTCTGCTACGTGCAGGAGCTGCATTTGGAGCACAAGGTCGCCGTCTCCTTCCAGCTCATCGACCACGATGACAAGCGGCTCAGGGTTTACCAGGAAATCCGGCATGTCGATGGCTGGCTCGCCGCCACTTCCGAATCGCTGTCGCTGCATGTCGACATGTCCGGGCCGAAAGTGGCGCCCTTCCCGGCCGATGTTCTGGCCAAGGTGGAAACCATGCGCGCCGCCCATGCGGCGCTGCCGATGCCTGAGCGCGCCGGCCGTTCGATCGGTATTCGTCGCAAGACGCTTGAACCGCAGTCCGACCGCCGTTAACCTTACCAAGGTTTTAACGTGAACAAGCCGAATTGAGGCGTTGAACGACTCAGCGCGGCGTTGGAAAACCCTCCGCATCGGGTTGATACGGAGGGCGGAGCTGAAGCGGTTCGGGGAACGTGCATGAAAACCGACATCAAGGTCGAGGCGGAAAGGCTGGCGGCCGACCCACGCATCACCGACTATGATTTCTGGCGCTCGCTGAAGAACCTCAACAACGAGATCTTTCACATCGCCCACAACAATGAGCCGATCCCTTTCGCCATGATCCGCTGGCGCGCCATCCTGAAGCAAGCGCGGATGAAGCGCGGGCATGCCTGACGGGCAGCGCTTAATTCCTTAACCGTCACGGCGGCCGCTTCACTGCCGCCAGCGGCGAACGCGCCACCACCGGCGACGACTGGATGATTGCGGTGTTGGTCATCGCGAACGGAATGATGCGGTCGATCACCCGTTCGAGCTCGGCCACCGAACCGACATGCGCCAGCGCGATGAAACAGTCCTCGCCGGTCACCCGGTCGCATTGGGCGATTTCCGGCAAGTCGCGGATGATCTCGGCCACCGCAGCCAGTTGTCCCGGCACAGGCCTGATCCTCAGCCATGCCGACAGTTTCATGCCGAGCGCGGCCGGATTGATCCGCACCGTATAGGCCTCGATCACGCCGCTCTCCTGCAGCCGTCGAATGCGCTCGGCCACACTGGGCGCCGACAAGCCAACCGAGCGCGCCAGTTCAGCGGTGCTGGTGCGCGCATCCTTCTCCAGCAAGCGCAGGATTTTCAGATCTGCCGCATCTAAGCCGGGATTTTCGTTTCGAAGGCGTTTCAGGGAAAGCTCCTTGGTTTTGGAAAATCAATGATCTCTTTGGCTGGTCATTATCCATATAAACCGGAAAGATCGCCTGCGATGATGATCCTATGGATGATCAAGCGCAAGTCCCAGGCGCAGTCTCTGCGCTCGCCGGCCCTGTTTTTGGCAAGCTGGCGACCTCGCTGCCGCCGCATGTCTGGTTCGGCGTCAGCGCCGTGTTCCATTATCTCGGGCCAGCTTTCGCCGTGCTGCTTTTCCCGCATGTCGGCGTGCTCGGGATGGCCTGGCTGCGCATCGTCACGGCCGCCCTTGTTTTCGCGCCGCTGACCCGGCCATGGACGGTCTTCGCCCGCGCCGACCGCCCGACAGGACTGCTGCTTCTCGCTTTTGGCGCCTGCCTCGGCATAATGAATTGCTCCTTCTACCTGGCGCTGGAACGCTTGCCGATCTCGCTGGTCGCGGCGATCGAATTCGTCGGCACCATCGGCGTCGCGCTTGTCGGCGTCAGAAGCCCGCGCAATCTCGCAGCCCTTGCCGTTGCCGTCATCGGCACCTTGCTGCTGATCGATGTCAAATGGTCAAGCGACCCGATCGGCCTGTTCTGGGCCTTCCTGAACGGCGCGCTGTTCGTCGGCTATATCGTGCTTGGCCATCGCGTTGCCCGCGCCGGCGCTGGCGACGGCATCGTCGGCCTGGGTGCCGCCATGGCGGTCGCCTGCCTCATCGTGCTGCCGATCGGCTTCACCGATGCGCTGCCGGCCTTCTCGGCGCCGCCACTGCTCATCGCCGCCATCGGCGTCGGCATATGCTCCTCGGTCATCCCTTATATCTGCGACCAGCTTGCCATGTCGCGGCTCCCGCGATCGAGCTTCGCGCTGATGCTGTCGTTGCTGCCGGTCACCGCCACGCTGATCGGCGTCATTGTGCTGCGCCAGATACCCAGCCCTACCGATTGCTTCGGCATCGCGCTGGTGGTGGCCGGCGTCGCTTTTCACAAACCGGCAAATCCCTGATCAGGCAAGCTTCTCCTTGAGAAAGGCGATCGTCCGGCCCCAGGCGAGGTCTGCCGCGTTCTTGTCGTAGCGGGCCGCGGACGTGTCATTGTTGAAGGCATGATTGGCGCCTTCATAGACATAGACCGTGTACTCGACCTTGGCTGCATCGAGTTCCTTCTTGAAGGCGTCGATACCGGCATTGATGCGGGTGTCGAGCCCGGCATAATGCAGCAGCAGCGCCGCCTTGATCTTCGGCACATCCTCGGCCTTCGGCTGCATGCCGTAATAGGCGACAGCGGCAGTCAGATCCGGCGTGTTGACAGCCAGCGTGTTCACCGTGCCGCCGCCCCAGCAGAAGCCGACCGCGCCGACCTTGCCGTTGCCATCCGCGTGTTCTTTGAGGAAAGCGACTGTTGCGACCGCATTGGCGACGGTCTGCGCCGGATCGAGCTTGGAGAACTGGTCACGCGCCTTGTCCTCGTCGGCCGGCGTGCCGCCGAGCGGGGACAGGAAGTCCGGGGCCAGCGCCACAAACCCTTCCAGCGCCACGCGCCGCGTCACATCGCCTATATGCGGGTTGAGCCCCCTGTTCTCGTGCACGACGATGACGGTGCCGACCTTGCCGGACTGGCCGGCTGGCTTGACCAGATAGCCCTTCATCTCGCCACCGCTGCCGGGATAGCTGATGTCCTCGCCCGCCACGCGTGAATCGTCCTCGGCTACGATCGCCGCCCGGGCTGAATTCGCCGCCAGCAGCGGCGCGATTGCGGCGGCCGCCGCACCTGATCCGGCAAGCCTGGTCAACTGTTCCATGAAGCGCCGCCGGTCGAGCGTCAGATGCGTGTATTCGTCGTAGGCGTCGATCATCGCCTGGGTGATGGCGGGTCTGTTGACGGCGTGGCTGGCAGGGCTCGGTTCTGTCATGGCGCTCTCCTCGGCTTCGGGAATGTGTCCGCCGCGCAAGATAAGATAGAAGCGCGCATGGTCCAGTCACGGATGAGTGAGGCCCGGCATGCAGCGCTCCACGACGTCGGTGGGTTAAATCTACCCGTTTGTAGGTTCCGGCCCTGGATTGAGAACAAAACGGAGACACTTCTGGCCTTTCGCTGCCGAATCACTACATTCGGGGGAGATGTCCGGCTTTTCGGAAGATATGCCTTTTTTTGACGAACCGAACGCGCGGCCCGCGGCCCCGTCGGGCATTGCCGCGCGCGCCATGGCTGCCCGCAGCGGCCACAACAATGCACCCGATTATCTGAACGGGCTCAACCCCGAGCAGCGGCTGGCGGTGGAAACTACCGAAGGTCCGGTTCTGGTGCTGGCCGGGGCCGGCACCGGCAAGACGCGCGTCTTGACCACCCGTATCGCTCACATCCTCGCCACCCATAGGGCCTACCCCAGGGAAATCCTCGCCGTCACCTTCACCAACAAGGCGGCGCGAGAGATGAAGCAGCGCATCGGCCTCTTAATAGGCGAAGGCAATGTCGAAGGCATGCCGTGGCTCGGCACCTTCCATTCGATTGGCGTGAAGCTGCTGCGCCGACACGCCGAGCTTGCCGGGCTCAAATCCGACTTCACCATTCTCGACACCGACGACGTCGTGCGCTTGATCAAGCAGCTCATCCAGGCCGAAGGGCTGGACGATAAGCGCTGGCCGGCCAAGCAGTTCGCCCAGATGATCGACGGCTGGAAGAACAAGGGGCTTGGCCCCGCCGACATTCCCGAGGGCGACGCCCGCGCCTTCGCCAACGGCAAGGGCCGCGAGCTCTACAAGGCCTATCAGGAGCGGCTGAAAACGCTGAACGCCTGCGACTTCGGCGATCTCCTGTGCCACCCGATCCGCATCTTCCGCGCCAATCCGGACGTGCTGAAGGAGTACCACAAGCGCTTCAAATACATCCTCGTCGACGAGTACCAGGACACCAACACCGCCCAATACATGTGGCTGCGGCTTTTGGCGCAGCGGCCGGGCGGACCACGAAGTGGCTCTCCGGGTGGTCGCGCTCCAGGTCGTTCCGGAGTTCCGGATAGAACGGAGGCGGGTAGCTATAGACCGGCAAGTCCGAAGGATGAATCGGGAATTCCGGCCGAAGGCAGCAAGGACGACCGTCCGTCCGAGCCGTTGCGAGGCCCTCGCGGAGGGCCCGCGCCGGCAGGCGCGGAACAGCCCGTGAGCGATAACAAAGTAAACATTTGCTGCGTCGGCGACGACGATCAATCCATCTATGGCTGGCGCGGGGCCGAGGTCGACAACATCCTGCGCTTCGATAAGGATTTCCCCGGCGCCACGATCATCCGGCTGGAGCGCAACTACCGCTCCACCGCGCATATCCTCGGCACCGCCTCCCACCTCATCGCCCACAATGAAGGTCGCTTCGGCAAGACGCTGTTCACCGAAAAGGTTGCCGAGGATGACGAGAAGGTGCATGTCCATGCCGCCTGGGATTCCGAGGAGGAGGCCCGCGCCGTCGGCGAAACCATCGAGGCCTACCAGCGGCAGAAGCACAACCTCAACGACATGGCCATTCTTGTCCGCGCATCGTTCCAGATGCGCGAGTTCGAGGACCGCTTCGTCACCCTCGGCCTCAACTACCGCGTCATCGGCGGGCCGCGCTTCTACGAGCGCCTCGAAATCCGCGATGCGCTGGCCTTCTTCCGCGTCGTCGCGCAAGGCGCCGACGACCTCGCCTTCGAGCGCATCGTCAACGTGCCGAAGCGCGGGTTGGGCGAAGCCACCATCCGCCAGATCCACGACACCGCCAGGGTGCTTCGCATCCCGATGCTGGAGGCTGCCGAAAAACTCGCCGAGAGCGACGAGCTGAAGCCAAAACCGCGCGCAGCGCTGCGCGAAGTCGCCGCCAATTTCGAGCGCTGGCAGAAGGCGCTGGAGACCACGCCGCACACCGAGCTTGCCGAGACCATCCTGGAGGAGAGCGGCTACACCGACATGTGGAAGAACGACCGCTCGGTGGAAGCCCCCGGCCGGCTGGAAAACCTCAAAGAACTGATCCGCTCCATGGAGGAGTACGAATCGCTGCGCTCCTTCCTCGAACATGTCGCCCTGGTGATGGACGCTGAGCAGAACGCCGAGCTCGACGCCGTCAACATCATGACGCTGCATTCGGCCAAGGGCCTCGAATTCGAGACGGTGTTTTTGCCTGGTTGGGAGGAAGGTCTTTTTCCACACCAGCGCGCGCTCGACGAGGGCGGCCGCTCCGGGCTCGAGGAAGAACGGCGGCTGGCCTATGTCGGGCTGACCCGCGCCAAGAAGAACCTGCATTTGTGGTTCGTCTCCAACCGCCGTATCCACGGCCTGTGGCAATCGACCATCCCGTCGCGCTTCCTCGATGAATTGCCGGAAGCCCATGTCGAAGTCGCCGAAAGCGGCAACAGCTACGGCGGTTACGGTAATTCCTACGGCGGCGGTTCTTTTGCCTCGGGACGTGGTGGCCAAGGGGCAGGAAGGCAAAATCCTTACGGCGCCTCGCGTTTCGACAATGTCGGCGAGGAAAAGGCAGGCAGCTTCTCCAACACCTATTCGACGCCGGGCTGGCAGCGCGCGCAACAGAACCGCACCGAGGCGACCGACCGCAACTGGGGCTCGCGTTCCGGCCACCAGGTCGAGCGTATCGGCTATGGCGAAACCGACTCCGGCTATGGCGCCGGCCGCACCTCGATCAAAGGCCGCACGATCGACGGCGAATTGGTCGCCAAATCCGTCGCTGACACGCCATCCCCCTTCAGTGTCGGCGACCGCGTCTTCCACCAGAAATTCGGCAACGGCAACATTTCCGCCATCGAAGGCAACAAGCTGACCATCGACTTCGACAAGGCCGGCCAGAAACGCGTGCTGGACGGGTTTGTCACCGGGGTGTGAGGGCGCCGCGACAACGGTGTCGCCGGCCGCCGGAGAGCGGCGGCCATGTGTTCCCGAGCTTGCTCCTGACAAGTTTGACGCTATTGCCGGTGGCGGTGCGCGAAATTATCTTTTAACTTCAGCGTGTTGGTAGGGAGAATCCATGGGCAAGGGACGGGTCGAGGCATTTACCGATGGCGTCATCGCCATCATCATCACCATCATGGTGCTGGAGTTGAAGGTGCCGCATGGCGCGGATTTTTCCGTGCTGGCACCTCTGTGGCCGACCTTTCTCAGCTACGTGCTGTCCTTCATCTATGTCGGCATCTACTGGAACAATCTGCACAACATGTTCCACACCGTGCAGCGCGTCGATGGCCGCGTGCTGTGGGCGAATTTGCATCTGCTGTTCTGGCTGTCGCTGATGCCAGTCACCACCGCATTCATGGGTGAAAACCATTTCGCGCCGGTGCCTGTCGCCGTTTACGGTGTTGTCCTGGCGCTTTGCGCGACCGCCTATTTCATTCTAGTCGTCATGCTGCACCGGCTGCATGGCAACGACACTACCTTCGCCAGAGCGGTGGGCACCGACCGCAAGGAAAAGATCTCGGTGGTCCTCTACATCGCCGCCATTCCGCTGGCCTTCGTCAATCAATGGATCAGCGTCGCGTTCTATGTGCTGGTTGCCATGATCTGGTTCGTACCGGACAGGCGGTTCGAGAGGCTGGTCGAAAAATAGGGCTGCCTATTCCCGCATTGCTTTCAGCTTCTCGGCCACCGAGGCCGCAAGGTCGGCATAGCGCTCCTCAAGCCGCTCGGCCGCCTTGATCACCGAAAAATCATGACCGAATTTCTCCAGCGCCATGCGCAGCTTCTCGACGAATTCCGCTTGCTTTTCTAGCGCCGAAAACAGCGTCTTCACTTGCACTTCGCTGATGTCGGGATTGGCAAGCATTTGCGGCACCTCGCGGCTCATCTGATCGCCGGTGGCGGTCTGTTCTTTCAGGATCTCGATCCAGTCGGTCAATCGGTAATCTCCTTCTTACGCGGACAGCATGCGCAGCGCCTGCCGATGTGGTCAACCCAAGGACGTCAAAGCGGGCTTGCGCGAGCCCCTCGCCGCGCTAAGTTCGGCGCAACTTGAACGAGGACGCTATAGCCATGACCACCGATGCCGAAATCCAGAGCGCTTTGCCTGCCCTTGCCTCCGGCAACGTTGCCGTCATCACCGGCAGCGCCAGCGGCATCGGCCTTGCCGCGGCCAAGCGGCTGGCAGCGATGGGCCTGAAGATCGTGCTGGCCGATATCGGCGGCGCGCGGCTCGATGAGGCTGCCCGCGCCGTTGCAACGATTGCCGGGGACAGTGCCGTGCTCGCGGTTGGCACCGACGTCTCGAAGGCCGACGAATTCGACCGGCTGGCCGAAAAGGCGTTCGGTGCCTTCGGCGGCGTGTCGCTGTTGATGAACAATGCCGGCGTCGGCAACAATCCCGGCAAACCCTGGGAGAACCGCGACGCCTGGAAGCGGCTGCTGGACATCAATTTCTGGGGCATCGTTCATGGCGTCGAGGCCTTCGTGCCGCGCATGCTGGCGACCGGCAGGCCGGGCCTGATCGTCAACACCGGCTCCAAGCAAGGCATCACCACGCCGCCCGGCAACCTTGCCTACAACGTCTCCAAATCAGGCGTGAAGACCCTCACCGAAGGCCTGGCACACGCGCTGCGCAACGAGCCCGGCGCAAAGGTTGCTGCGCATCTGCTTATTCCGGGGTTCACTTTTACCGGCCTGACCGAAGGTGCGACCGAAAAGCCCGCCGGCGCCTGGACCGGCGAGCAGGTGGTCGAGTTCATGCTGGCAGCGCTAGTGCGTGGCGACTTCTACATCCTGTGCCCCGACAACGAGGCGACACGGCCGATGGACGAAAAGCGCATGGCCTGGGCAATCGGCGACATCATCGAAAATCGCCCTGCTCTGTCGCGCTGGCACCCGGACCACAAGGAAGCGTTCGCGGCGTTCATGGAAAGCTGACGCTCACGCCGCATGCGTCTTCGAGCCGGGCTTTTGCGCATCGGCTTTCTTGACCGCCACACCGGCGACCTGCCGGTCATGCCGCTTCGCCGCGCGCTCACATTTCTCGCGGATCTCCTGGACCTCGGATTCGGTCAGATGCTCGATGCCGATAAAGCTGTTTTTGGCTTTGCTGACCCGGATCAATTCATCGAGCTTCGCCTGGATCGCGGCGCCATCACGGTTTTGGGTGTTCTGGATAAGGAACACCATCAGGAAGGTGACGATCGTCGTGCCGGTGTTGATGATGAGCTGCCACGTATCGGAAAACCCGAACATCGGTCCGCTTGCCCCCCACGCCACAATGATCAGGAAACAGACGGCAAATGTCGACGGCAGACCGGCGAGATGGGCAACGTAGTTGGCGATCCTGGTGAAAAGCTTCTCTATCATGGCAGCAGAAACAACCAGCATCCGCTTCGGGTTCCCTGCACGGAGGGATTTCGCGGACATAACCGTGCACGCGCCCGCAAGATCAGGGTATTTCGTTATCCCAGACGTCGAGGAAGGCCTCGATGGACAGCGTCTGCATGTCGGGGACTGCCTTGGCCAGTCTCTCGGGCGGCCAGTCCCACCAGGCGAGGCTTTCGATCCGCGCGGCGACGTCCGCCGCGAAACGTTGGCGCAATTGCCTGGCCGGAACGCCGGCGACAATCGCGTAGGCAGGTACGTCGCGCGTCACCACCGCATTGGCGCCGACGATCGCGCCATTACCGATGGTAACATCAGGCATGATCACCGCACCATGACCGATCCAGACATCGTGGCCGATGCTGACGGACTTCGCCCGCCGTCGTTCCCGAAATCCGGCGTCGACGCCCAGCCAGCGAAAATATTCGTTCGGGCGATAGCTGACCTTGTGCTGGGTCAGCCGCTCGATCGGATGCTCCAGCGCGTTGATGCGGCTGTTGGCGGCGATCGAACAGAACTTGCCGATGGTCGTGTAGATCGCCTCGGCGTGGCGCTCGAAATAGGAGAAGTCACCGACCGAGACCTCGCGCAGGATGACCCGCTCGCCGATCGAGGCGTAGCGCCCAAGCTTGCACGCCTTCAATTCCGCAGTCGGATGGACGCGCGGCTCGGGGCCTTTCAGGACGAGGTTTTCGGGACGGTCCATCCCGGCGCTTTACGCCCGAGCGATTGGTCCCGCAAGCGGGACCAATCGTCCGTCACCTGTTTCCAGAGCCTATTTCG
Source organism: Mesorhizobium sp. M1322 (assembly GCF_040318085.1). NCBI lineage: Bacteria > Pseudomonadati > Pseudomonadota > Alphaproteobacteria > Hyphomicrobiales > Phyllobacteriaceae > Mesorhizobium > Mesorhizobium sp. M1322. Next base: position 12,465 of record NZ_JAMYLP010000012.1, on the reverse strand, counting down.
GCTTGCCGTTGGTCCACACCACGTTCTGGCCGTAGAGCGGCACGGTGGTAACCGACATTTTCGCCGAACCGTCCTGCACCTGGCGCGAGTGCGATAGATAGATCAGGGTCTCATTGGTTTTGTCGTAGATGCGGTTCACCACCTGTTTCTTCCAGATCAGGCTGATGCCTTGCTTGAACACCTCCTCGCCGGCCTCGCTCATGTCGATGTCGCTGATGGTGATCGGCCCGGTCTGGCGGCACGAGATCGAGGAATCGGACGGATCCTCGAACCAGTTTCCCTTCTGCAAGCGATCGATCACGCCGCGGTCGAAATAGGAGACGTGGCAGGTCACGCCTTCGACCTTCGGATCCTTGATTGCCTCGACGATGATGTCGTTGCCGAGCCAGTCGACGCCGACCTTGCCGACCTCCTGGGCGACAGCCGCACCAGCACCGATGACAAGGCATGCGGCCAAAGCGCCGCCGATCTGTTTTCGCCCAATCAGTCCTTGCCCAATCAGTCGTTGCAACGAAGCCTCCTGCGTTCGAGTTTTGCCGACCTCAGGTGGGACGGTCGGCGGCGCTTTGCAAGCGGATCATTTTTTGACGGGAAAGCCGGTTGCGGCAACGCGACATCTTTGCGCGCGCGAGATCAAACCGCTAAGAGTGTTCGCCCAACAAGCTCCATGGCGCCAATACGGCGCCAATGAAAATCACGACGGACACCCAATTGATGATGCGTTCGATACTGGTCGGCATTCTCGTCCTGATGGCAGCAGGCATCGGCTGGCTCACCTTCGACTGGTACCGCGGGCATTATGGCGGCGAGCCGTTCGGCGCGCCGTTCACGCTGGTCGACCAGAAGGGCGCTCCGGTCACCGAGGCCGCCTTTCGCGGTCATCCCAGCGTCGTCTTCTTCGGCTTCACCCATTGCCCGGAGGTCTGCCCGACCACGCTGTTCGAACTGGCCGGCTGGCTGAAGACGATGGGTGACGACGGCAAGAACCTGCGCGCCTATTTCGTCTCGGTCGACCCGGAGCGCGACACGCCTGAAATCATGAATGCCTATATCAGCAATTTCTCCGACCGCATCCTCGGCATCACTGGCGATCCGGACAAGGTCCACGCCATGGCCAAATCCTTCGGCATCTATTCGAAGAAGGTTGATACGGGTAACGGCGACTACACGATGGACCACACCGCTTCGGTGCTGCTGCTCGACGCCAGGGGCGACTTCGCCGGCACCATCGCCTACGGCGAAAGCTCGGACACCGCCATCGCCAAACTCAAGCGGCTGGCGGCGGAAGGTTAGAGCATGATCCCGAACCGAAGGTCCGCGACAGCGAAAAGTGAGACCGGTTTTCGGAAAAGATCATGCTCAAACAAAAACACCGTTTGATGACCCAAACGCGGCTTTATTTCACCACGGGAAAGATCGAGGCCGACCGTATCTTCGCGGCGTTCGAAGCAGCCTTCGAAGACGAGGGCCTGCCGATTGCCATCCTCGAAGTCGATGAGGACCGCGACATCCACGAAGTGTCGCTCTATGCCGACGGCGATGTCGATGCCGTCGAGGCGTGCGTGAAAGACATTCTTGCCGGGCTTGCCCTGGCGAGGCCGATTGCGCGCGAGCCCGTGCCTGATATCGACTGGGTGACGCGTTCGCTGGAGGGACTGAAGCCGGTACGCGCCGGCCGTTTCTTCGTCCACGGCGCGCATGACCGCAGGAAGCGTCACAGCGGCGAACTCCCCATCGAGATCGAAGCGGGTCTGGCTTTCGGCACCGGCCATCACGGCACCACCGCCGGCTGCCTTGAAATGCTGGAACAGGTCGTGCGGCGCGAGCGCCCGCGCAGCGCGCTCGACCTCGGCACCGGCAGCGCCGTGCTGGCCATCGCGCTGGCCAAGCTCGCCCATATCCCGGGGCTGGCGACCGACATCGATCCGGTCGCCATAAAGGTCGCGGCGGCCAATGCGAGGCTCAACCACGTCAAGGCGCTCGTCGAAACGGTGACGGCGCCGGGCTTCCACCACCCGATCTTTGCCGCTCGCGGCCCCTTCGACCTCATCGTCGCCAACATACTGGCGCGGCCGCTGATGCGGCTGGCGCCAGAAATGGCCGGGCATATCGTCTTGGGCGGCTCGATCGTGCTGTCAGGCATCCTCGACCGGCAGCGCGACGCGGTGATCTCGGCCTATGTCGGCCAGCAGTTCCGCCATGTCAGGACTTTGCATCGCGAGGGCTGGGTGACGATCCACCTCAAGCGGTGACGCGCAGCGCCTTCGAACGCAAGCCGTAAATTCGCTCAGACGTAGCGCGACCTTGCCGCCTTCTTCAGTTCTTCGCGATCGTAGCCGTGCGCTTTCAGCGTTTCGTCGTCAAAACCAAGCAGAACGCCGCTCACATAGCGGCTCGCTTCACGCTGACGCGCTTCGATGAGAGCATTCACAGCGCTTCGGAAAAATCCGCGTCTGGCTGAAATCGTGGACATGATGGTCTCCTTTGCAGGGCAATAAGACTCGTTCCTCCACGCCGAAAAGGTAAGCTCTGCTGACCTATTTGGAAATCGCCGATTCTGCATGGCGTCTATGCGCAAAAGCGGTGCTGGACCAAACCCCACCTGTTGCCAGTCGGCGGACGCTATAGCACTTTGATCTTACACTGATTTTCTCCGGACCGAAGATCAGCGCAGCAAAAAGTCGATTCCGATTTTCGGGGTCATGCGCTACGCTCGCGCCAACATCCGAGGAGAGGCCATGATGTTCCAGACCTTTGATTCCGCCGGCGACCCCGCCGTCGGCAAGCCGCGTGTGGCGTTGCTGCGTCAATGGCTGGCGGCCAACGGGCTGGATGGCTTCATCGTGCCTCGTGCCGACGAGCATCAGGGGGAATATGTCGCCGACCGCTCGGCACGGCTGAAATGGCTGACCGGCTTCAGCGGTTCGGCCGGCGTCGCCATCGTGCTCGGCGACCGTGCCTTCATGTTCGTCGACGGGCGCTACACGCTGCAGGTGCGCCAGGAGGTCGATCTCGACATCTTCTCGATCGAAAGCCTGGTCGACAATCCGCCTCCCACTTGGATCAAGGACAATCTCGGCAAGGGCGTGCGGCTTGGCTTCGATCCGTGGCTGCAGACGATCGGCGACGTAAAAGCGCTGAAAGCTTCGGCCGAAAAATCGGGAGCGGTACTGGTGCCGCTCGAGACGAATCCAATCGACGCCATCTGGAAGGACCAGCCCGAACCACCGCTGGCGCCGGTCGAGCTCCATCCGATCGCCTTTGCCGGCGAACTGGCCAAGGACAAGCTGGCACGGCTAGCGTCGGCCATCGGCAAGGATGGCGCCACCCATGCCGTGCTGACCGACCCGTCCTCCATCGCCTGGGCCTTCGACATCCGCGGCGGCGACGTGCCGCACACGCCGCTGGCCCTCGGCTTTGCCGTGCTCGCGGCCGACGGGTCGCACCTGCTCTTTATGGACCAGCGCAAGTTTTCGCGCACCGTCGCGGCCTATCTGACGCAGCTCGCCGAATTGCACGAACCCGGTGAATTCGAAGCTGTTATCGCAGCCCTAGCCAAGGGCGGCGCGAAGATCGCGCTGGATCCGATGCTGGCGGCGGAGAAACTGAGAATGCTGGTCGAGGACAATGGCGGCACCGTCATTGCCGCACCCGATCCTGCCCGCATTCCACGCGCGACGAAAAACCAGACCGAGATCAACGGCGCCCGCGCCGCGCATCGCCGCGATGGCGCCGCCGTGGCCAAGCTGCTTTGCTGGCTCGACCGCCAAGAACCCGGCAAGCTCGACGAGATCGCGGTCGTCACCAAGCTCGAGGAGTGCCGCCGCAGCACCGGCGAGGAAACGCAGATGCCGCTGCGCGACGTCTCCTTCGACACCATCTCGGGCGCCGGTCCGAATGGCGCCATCATGCACTACCGTGTCTCCCGCGCCACCAGCCGAAAGCTTCAGTCTGGCGAGCTGTTCCTGCTCGATTCCGGCGGGCAGTACCAGGACGGCACCACCGACATCACCCGCACCGTGCCGATCGGCAGGCCGACCGAGGAAATGCGCGAACGCTTCACGCTGGTGCTGAAGGGCATGATCGGCATTTCCATGCTGCGCTTTCCGCCAGGCACGCGCGGCTCGGAGATCGATGCCGTGGCGCGCCTGGCTCTGTGGAAACATGGCTGCGATTTCGCCCATGGCACCGGCCATGGCGTCGGCTCCTATCTGGCCGTGCACGAGGGCCCGCAGCGGATCGCCAGGACCGGCACCGAAAAGCTGCTGGCGGGCATGATCGTCTCCAACGAGCCGGGCTACTACAAGGAAGGTTCCTACGGCATTCGCATCGAGAATCTCGTACTGGTGACTCTGGCCGAGCCGATAGAGGGCGGCGACATCGCCATGCACGGCTTCGAGACACTGACGCTGGCGCCTATCGACGTCAGGCTGGTGCGATCCGACCTATTGACGCGCGACGAGCTGCATTGGCTCGACATATATCACGCCCGCGTGCTGGCCGAGATCGGACCGATGCTCGATGGCGAGACGCTGGCATGGCTGGAAAAGGCAACAGCACCGCTGCCGCACGACCAGAAGATCTGAGTTCGGAAAGGGGTCAGCTATCGACCCAAGCGGATGTCGATTTGTGAATTCGTGCCGTCGACTTCACACCATGCCCTACGCCGCCATAAAACCGCGCCCGGCGCGCGTGTGTCTCAGCTGCATCGGTCCGGTTACCCGGCGAACTGCCGGGCGAGGATCAGCACGGCGGCGCCGGCCAAAAACATCGCCATAAGCCCGCCGCGCAGCGAGACCAGTCCGGCGACGATCAATGCCGCCCATTCCGCCGGGCCGGCGCCAAGCGCCGCGGGCGCCACCAGCGTCGTCAGCACCGCCGCCGGGACCGCGTTCAACCCGGCCTCGACGCGCGGATGGATGTTTTCGAAGCGCGAGATCACCAGATGGCCGCCGATGCGGGTCAGATAGGTCGCAATCGCACCGGCGATGATGATCCACAAGGTTGTGCTCATGGCCGCGCCTTCACACCGCTGTGGTGCGGCGGCAGGATGACCGCGAGCAGCACGCCGGCCACGGCGCCAATGGAGACGTGCCAGGGCGAGCCCACTGTCTTGTAGGCGATGATGGAGGCAGCGGCACTTGCGACGACCACCGGCAGCCACAGTGGCCGTTTGCGAAAGCTCATGACCAGTCCGAGAAAGTAGATCGGCAGCAGGAAATCGATGCCCAGCGCATGCGTGTCGGGAATGAGCGTGCCGAACATCGCGCCGAGCGCGCTTTCGGTTACCCAGAACACATAGACCGGCAGACCAAGCCCCATGTACCAGGCGAAGCCGACCGTCTCGCCGGTCTCCGCCTTACGCTCGGCCACCGCGAACTGCGGATCGGTCAGGATGAAATAGCCGACAGCCTGCTGTACCAGCGGCCAGTGCGCGATGCGCCGGCCGATACCCGCCGAGTAGAGCACATGGCGGAAATTCACGGCGAAGATCGACAGCACGATCAGCCATGGCGCGACATGCTGCCCGAACAATTCGATGCCGACCATCTGGCTGGCGCCGCCGAAGACCATGGCGCTCATCAGGAAGGCTTCGAGCACCCTGAAACCGTTGTCGACGGCGATAGCGCCGAACAGCAGCGCAAACGGCGCCGACGCCACCACGACGGGCATCGAGAGCCGCACGCCTTGCCAAAAATCGCTTTTCGCACCATTTTCGGAGATTGCTTCCGCCGACATCGATCACTCCCTCGGGAATGGTCGTATGTAGGTAGCACCGCCTGCCTTGTCACACCAATTCGCTTGAGCCAAACGATCAGCGGAAATGATCACCGAGCCATGTTGCACGTTCATCGGTCCGGAGCTTAGTCCACCGGGACCTGCCCTTCGATGGCCCTGCCCCAGTCGAGCAGCGGCTTGGCCCGCAAGGTGAAATCAACGAGCTCGTCGACCAATGCCGGCCCGTGAATTCCCGCAGGGTCGATTTCGTGCCGGACGGCGAAATGCCGGTTGCGGATGGCCGCCGCGAGATCGGCCTCCGTGACATGCTCGAAGCCGCGCGGCGCTCGCTTCATGCAGCCTTCCGCATCAAGTTCGAGACGATTTCGCTTCAATGCCTTGACCAGCGCCCGGAATTCGCGCGGCCGCGTCGCGATGGCGTTGCGCATCGCCAGCAGCAGCGCCGGTCCGGGCTGCCACCAGGCAACGCCGGCAAAGCAGCGCTCAAGCCCGATATGGACGAAGAATACGCCTTGTTCCATCTTGGTGCCGTCGGGCGAAAGGATTGCCGATAGATGCCGATTGTAGGGTCGTTTGTCCCTAGCGAAACGCACGTCGCGATTGATCCGGAACAGCGACTTCTTGCGATCGCCGCGCAAACCGAGCCCTATCGCCGTGAACCGCTCGGAGAGCGTTTCGACCAGATCGCCGAAGGGGTCGCGCAGTTCGCATTCGAAGAGGTTGCGGTTTTCCAGAAACCACTCCCGACTCTGATGAAAATCGAGCGCCTTGAGGAAGGGAATGGCCTTTTGGCCGAAACCGTTAAATGCCACCGTCACGCCTTGCCGATCCGCGCCAACCACGCATCCTCGTCGATCACTTCGATGCCGAGCTCGGTGGCGAGCTTGAGCTTGGAGCCGGCACCTGGTCCGGCAACGACGAGATCGGTCTTCTTCGACACCGAGCCGGCGACCTTGGCGCCGAGCTTTTCGGCCATCGCCTTGGCCTCGTCGCGCGACATCTTTTCCAAGGCGCCGGTGAAGACCACTGTCTTGCCGGAGACCGGCGACGACACGCCACCGACCGGCTCCTCGTCGAGCACTGTTACTTCCGCGAGCAATGCATCGAGCGCCTGCCGGTTATGGTCTTCAGCGAAGAAATCGACCACCGCTTCGGCAACGATCGAGCCGATGCCGTTGATGCCGTTCAACTCCTGCCAGGCAGCGTTGCCAGGGTCACCCTTGCCGGCCGGCATGACGGCGTTTTGCCCGGCTTCGCGGAAAGCGGCAAAGGAAAGGAAATGGCGGGCCAGCCGCTTGGCGTTGGTCTCGCCGATGTGGCGGATGCCGAGCGCATAGAGGAAGCGCGAGAACTCGACTTGCCGCCGATCGTCGATTGCTGCGAACAGCTTGCGTACCGAGGTCGCGCCGAAACCGTCGACATTCTCGAGCTTGGTCAGCGATCCTGCCTGCCGTGCGTTCAGCGTGAAGATGTCGGCCGGCGAATAGATGCGTAGTGACGGATCCTCAGCATGGAAGAAGAACTCAATCTGCTTCTCACCGAGCCCCTCAATATCAAAACCACCTCGGGACACGAAATGGCGCAGACGCTCCACTGCTTGCGCCGGGCAGATCAATCCGCCGGTGCAGCGCCTGACCGCTTCACCCTCCTCGCGCACGGCGTGGCTGCCGCAGGCCGGGCAAAGCACTGGAAAAGCATATGGCATACTGTCGGGCGGCCGCTTTTCCATGACCACGTCGATGACCTGCGGGATGACATCGCCGGCACGCTGGATGCTCACAGTGTCGCCGATGCGAATGTCGCGGCCTTCGCGGATCGGCTGGCCGTTATTGCCAATGCCCTTGATGTAGTCCTCATTGTGCAGCGTCGCGTTGGTCACCACGACGCCGCCGACCGTCACCGGCACCAGCCGCGCCACCGGCGTCAGCGCGCCGGTGCGGCCGACCTGGATGTCGATGCCGGTCAGGATCGTCGTCGCTTTCTCGGCCGGGAATTTGTGCGCGATCGCCCAGCGCGGCGAGCGTGACACGAAGCCCAGCCGCTGCTGCAGCTCAAGGCTGTTCACCTTGTAGACGACGCCGTCGATGTCGTAGCCTAGCGTCGCCCGGCTGGATTCAATCAGCCGGTATTGTTCGAGCAGCCCCTCGACGCTGTCGAACAGCTTCATCAGCGGATTGACCCTGAAGCCGAAACGCTCGAACGCGGCCACCATGCCCATCTGCGTGTCGGCGGGCATGGCGCTCACCGCGCCCCAGGTATAGGCAAAAAACCGCAGCGGCCGGCTGGCGGTAATCGACGTGTCGAGTTGGCGCAAGGAGCCTGCCGCCGAGTTGCGCGGATTGGCAAAAACCTGCTTTCCGGCCTCGGCATTGCGGCGATTGAGTTCGGCGAAATCGGTGAGGCGCATATAGACCTCGCCCCGCACTTCCAATACTTCGGGAAAGCCCCCCGAAAGCACATTGGGAATCTCGGCGATGGTGCGGGCGTTGGCCGTCACATCCTCGCCGACTTGGCCGTTGCCACGCGTTGCTGCCGTCACCAGCCGTCCGGCCTCGTAGCGCAGCGACAGCGACAGGCCGTCGATCTTCGGCTCGGCCGTCATGGCCAGCGGCGCGTCGGCGCCGAGCCTGAGGAAGCGGCGAATGCGGCCGACGAAATCGATCACGTCCGCATCGGCAAAAGCGTTGTCGAGCGACAGCATCGGAATAGCATGGACGATCTTGCCGAATTTCTCCGAGACCGCGGCACCGACTTTGCGGGATGGCGAATCCTCACGCACAAGATGGGGAAAACGCTGCTCAATGGCGAGATTGCGCCGCCGCAGCGCATCGTAGGCGGCGTCCGAAATCGTCGGCGCGTCCTCGGCATGGTAGCGCTGATCGTGGTCGGCGATTTCCTCGGCCAACCGCTTCAGCTCGCTTGCTGCCTCGCTTTCGTCAAGCGCATCGACAGGTTTTTCGGACATGCACTGCTCCTCGACGCTGACCCCAAAGCTCGGAACGATCTTCAGAAAGGATCACGCGCAAAATCAAATTGCTACAGCGTCCTTTGCGCATCCGAAAGGGCGCGCGACGCTGCAGCGGCGCGCAATACAATAGATCAGGATTTTGCCCTGAGGGAGCCAAGCCTCGAGAAAATCATTCCGGAACAGCAGCATGGAGCCACATCCTGACTCGACCCACATCGCCGAGCATGAGCTCCCCTATGCCGCGGTTGTGTTCTCTCGCAGCAGGCGCTCGGCCGCCGCGCGTGCCTCGTCGGTGATGGTCGCTCCGGCCAGCATCCGCGCGATCTCTTCCTGCCGCGCCGCCCGGTCCATCTCGGCGATACCGGTGGCGACACGGTCGGCCCCGCCGGATTTGGAGATCAGGAAATGCGTCGCCGCGCGTGCCGCCACTTGCGGCGCGTGCGTAACCGAAAGCACCTGCACGCGCTTCGACAGCCGCGCCAGCCTTTGGCCAATGGCGTCCGCCACCGCACCGCCAACGCCGGTGTCGATTTCATCGAAGACCAGGGTCGGCGCCGAGCCACGGTCGGCCAGCGCCACCTTCAGCGCCAGCAGGAACCGCGAAAGTTCGCCACCGGAGGCGACTTTCATCATCGGGCCCGGTCTTGTGCCGGGATTGGTGCGCACCCAGAACTCAACCTGGTCGATGCCGTCTTCCATGCGGCTCTCGGCCTCACTCGCCATCTCGACGATGAACGCGGCTCGCTCGAGCTTCAGGGCCGGCAATTCGGCCATCACCGCCTTGGTCAATCCGACCGCCGCCGCATGGCGAAGCGACGAAAGCTGTGCCGCGGAAATGTCGTAGGTCTCGCGCGCCGCGGCGGCTTGCTTCTCCAGCCCGTGCAGGCGCTCCTCGCCGGCGTCGAGATCGGCGAGATCGGCGGCCATCGTGTCGCGCAACTGCGCCAGAGCGTCGACCGCCACACTGTGCTTGCGTGAAGCGGCGCGCAGCGAAAACAGCCGCTCCTCGGCCTGTTCCAGCCGCCGCGGATCGTATTCGGTGGCGCGAAGTGCCGCTTCCACCCCCGATTGCGCCGCGTCGAGCGACAGCATCGCCTCATCGAGCGATTTGACCACGTCGTCGAGCAGGCCGGGCGCATCGGCCACCTTGCGCTGCAGCCGCCGCAACAGACTGGCGAGTTGCGGCAGGGGCGAGGATGGTCCCGAGAGCACATCCTGCGCGTCATGGATTTCCGAGGCGATCTTTTCCGCCCGCATCATCGAGGCACGGAGTTCGGCAAGCTCGGCTTCCTCGCCGGGTTGGGGGTCGATCTTCGTCAATTCGGCGACCGCGGCGCGCAGATAGTCGGCCTCGCGGGCCGCCGCTTCCACCTTGGCGCGGTGCCACGAAAATTCCTGCTCGCACGCCCGCCAGTACCGCCATGCTTCGGCGGTCGCCCGGACAGCGCCGAGATGACCGCCAAAACTGTCGAGCAATTCGCGATGGGCGCCGGGATCGACCAGGGCACGCTCGTCATGCTGGCCATGGATCTCAACCAGCGCGTGACCGACGTCGCGCATCAGCGTCACGCTGGAAGGCTGGTCGTTGACGAAGACGCGGGTACGGCCGTCCGCCGTCTGCACGCGGCGCAGAATGATGTCGCCATCGTCCTCGATGGCGTTGTCGGCGAGCAGCATGCGGGCAGGATGGTTACGCGGCACGTCGAACACGGCGATGACCTGGCCTTGTGCCGCGCCATGCCGCACCAGCGAGGCGTCACCGCGAGCGCCAAGCGCCAGCGACAGCGCGTCGAGCAGGATGGATTTTCCAGCCCCGGTTTCGCCGGTCAGCACCGAAAGGCCGGACGAGAAATCGATGTCCAGCTTCTCGATCAGAACGATATCGCGGATCGACAGTCTGGAAAGCATGGTGACGCGCCGCTCAGGCGCCGGTGATCAGCTTCCCGGCCTTGGCGATCCACGAGCCCGCATTCTCGCGCGGCTCGAGCCCACCAGTCTGCAGGAGCTTGTAGGAATCCTTGTACCACACGCTGTCGGGATAGTTGGTGCCGAGCACAGCCGCGGCAGTCTGCGCTTCCGATGTCAGCCCCATCGCATAATAGGTTTCGGTAAGGCGCGCGAGCGCTTCCTCGACATGACGCGTGTTGGAATAGGTCTCCACCACGAGGCGGAACCGCTTGACGGCGGCGATATATTCACGGCGCTCGAGATAGTAGCGGCCGATCTGCATCTCCTTGCCGGCGAGCTGGTCATTGGCGAAGCGGATCTTTTCCTTGGCGTCGTCGACATATTCGGAATCGGGCCAGCGCGTCACCAGATCCTGCATTGTCTGCACAGTCTGGCGCGCTTCCTTCTGGTCCTGGGTGACATTCCTGATTTGCCGGTAGTAGCTGAGCCCGATTATGTACTGGGCATAGGCAGCGTCGTCGGTCGACGGATAGAGCGTGAGATAGCGCTTGGCCGAACCGATCGCCTCGGTATAATTGCCCTGGCGATAGTCGGCAAAGGCGCCCATCACCATCGATTTGCGGGCGTATTCGGAATAGGGATGCTGGCGGTCGACCGCACTGAATTTGCGGCTCGCCTCCTGCAGGCGCCCGGCATTCAGATTGGCGAGGCCCTGATTGTAGAGAACGTCGGCCGGCTCGGTCTGCTCGACATAGGTCGACAGATCGACATCCTTCTCGGACGACATGCAGGCCGACAGGAACAGCGATGGAACAAGCACCGAAAGCGCCAGGAAAACAGCCCGATGCGGCGCTTTCGATTGACCAATTCGCTTGAAGAACATGATTGGATTCCGCCCTTTCGGCGTCATTTCAGTCGACAATTCGCCCTGGGGCAGCAGGCATAACCATAATCGCCGTGCCCGGCAACGCTATCTCCGGCCAATCGCACATTTTTGTGGCGGCCCTGGCGCAGCCCGCACACTTGCGTGATTTCGCCGGCCAATGGTGCATTCATGCAACACAGGCCGGCGGCCATAAAACCCGAAAAACGTTAAGAATCAGATCATCCAGGGCGCGTAGACAGGCGCATAGACGGCGCTCATCTCGGCGGTCCGACCGCGCTCTCGGCGTGTCGTCTCGACGATCTCGAACGCTGAACGGTCCGACAAAAGGCGGCGCAGCGCTGCCGCATTCAGCCTGTGGCCGCCGCGATAGGAACGGAAGCAGCCAATGAACCGGGCGCCGGCCAGCGCCAGGTCGCCCATGGCGTCCATCGTCTTGTGGCGCACGAACTCGTTGGGATAGCGCAAGCCTCCCATGTTGATCACGCGGTTGTCGTCGCCGATCACCAGGGAGTTTTCCAGCGAGGAGCCGAGCGCATAGCCGGCTGCCCACAGCCGCTCGACGTCCTTCATGAAACCAAAGGTGCGGGCCCGCGCGATATCGCGGCGGAAAATGTCGGCGTTCATGTCGGATGCGAAGAGCTGACGGCCGATCGCAGGGCTTTCGAAATCGATCTCGATTTCGAAGCGCGTGCCGTCATAGGGCCTGAACTCCGCCCAGGAGGCACCGTTCTCGATGCGAACCGGCTTGACCAACCGGATATAGCGGCGCTTGACCGGCAGCGTATCGATGCCCGCCTGGTCGATGGCCTCCACGAACGCCATGGCGCTGCCGTCAAGGATCGGAACCTCATGGCCGTCGATCTCGATGACGACATTATCGATGCCGAGCCCGAATAGCGTGGCCATCAGGTGTTCGACTGTGGCGATATGCTCGCCTGCCGGATCGCCGAGCATGGTGCAGAGA
>NZ_JAMYLP010000011.1:0-98220 GCF_040318085.1 Mesorhizobium sp. M1322 | reverse complement strand
TTCATTCAGACGCACGCCCCAGGCCAGCCGCAATGACAATGTGCTGGCAGACATTGTCGAGATCGCGAATGACGTCGTCATTCCAGAAGCGGCAGCATAGTCCAGCCGTCTTGTTCCAGACGCTTCGTCCTTGCTTCGTCGCTTGCGACAGCATTGGCTTCCGCATGCTGGGATCCGTCGACTTCGACGACGAGTTTCTTTTCCGGACGGGCGAAGTCAACGATATAGCCGGCGATCGGAAATTGTCTCCGGAACCCAAGCCCCATCAGCCGATGCGCGCGAAGTTCGTTCCAGAGCTTCAATTCGGCGTCGGTCATGACCTTGCGCATCGATTTGGCATTTGCGCGATTTCTCGGAGGCAGTGGCGTGTGAGGTATCGCTCAATGCCCGGTCGCTAGTGAGGTTGGCACTCTACGGCGCCCCCCTCTGTCCTGCCGGACGGGGGAGATTGGCAGCTTCGGCCCCAACGCTGTCCTGTGCGACCGCGACAGCCAGCCTCATATCCCCGACCCATCCAGCAGCGGGACATCTTCTTCGTCCCAGGGGCTCGGCAATGAACCCTTGCTCAGATTGGCTGTCGGCAGCGGCATCCAGCACTTCAGCTCGGGTTCGGCGTATTCAACCACGCGTCCGGGCGACGAGTCGGAAGCGCGCCAGCCCTCACTGCCGAACTGGTCGGCTCGAGACCAGTAAGCCAGGTCGACTTCCGCCGGCCCCTGTTCGGACGGGCGAACCGTGACAAGGATTCGGCTGCCATCCCTTGGCGCGCTCGACATGTGACGCCACCGATCGGGCTCGTCCATCGTAATCTCCTCGCGCAATCTGCATCTCGGCCGTCCAGACGAATAGTCGCTTCGCGTACAAGGCCGGTCAACCCGAACTTTGGGCAGGACAGTCTATAATTGGCCGCCTGCCCGTCTGGAGCGACTTGGGCTTGCGGTCAAACCTTGGCCTTGACTGCCCAGGCTCTGGTTTTCAGGGGAATGGACCCGCCCTCGCCGCGCGGCAGGCTATCGCGGAGCCTCTCCATCAATCTCTGGCGAGCCTCGGGGCGAGGCTCATGCAGTAGCCGGGCGCCGGCCCCGCACCCAGGGTGAAGGGGTGCCAGTAGTCTTCAAAGTCCTTGAACACGGCGGGCATTTCAACCCGCGTGGAGTCGATGGAAACCAGGCCCGCCTTCTCTGTGAGATCGGTCAATCCGTCTTGGGTGCAAAACGGAAAACGCCTGTCTTCGGTAAGGTCGATGGCGCCGGGGTCAAGCGCCGTCGCAGCGGTCCAGAAGGCCCGCATGAATTCCACCCCGCCGCCAGGGTAATCCCACACATAGAACCCAATCGTCGCTCCGGGGCGGGCCACCCGCCTCATCTCGGCGAGCGCCTTTTGCTTGTCGGGGATGAAGTTGAGGACAAGCGCCGACACGATCATGTCCTTGCTGTCCGATTCGACAGCCAGGGCCTGCGCATCGCCTGCGAGAAACTCGACACGTTTATCTGGCACGTTCGCCCGCGCCTTGGCGAGAAAACCCTCCGATGGGTCTATCGACACCAGGCTGCTGGGATTGCAGCGCGCCAGGATGGCTGCGGAAAGCGCCCCGGTTCCGCAACCCACCTCCAGCCAATCCAGCCCCTCCGCCGGATCGAGCCAATCCAGGAACAGTGGAGCGATCTGACGGCTCCATCGCCCCATATAGAGGTCGTAGCTATCCCCGGCCTGCCAAGCGTCGTGACGTGCTGCCTCAGCCATCGCAATCTCCTCCCCGGGACATTTCAGACTATTGGACCGCGGCGAGAATACCCCGGCCCCAATCCTCGGAACAGGGGCACAAGAGTGCGATCCGAGTTCGAACTGCACCGCAGAGGGATCAGACGCTGGACCTTCCGGTCTTGAGGGAAATCGCGTGCTGACGCAGGCGATCGATCGGGCGGTTTCGTAGGCCCCGGGCCGGCTCGCGGGCTATCGCCGCGTTGCCATTCTGGGAAATTCCACCACGTCTACGGGCGGACGCTTGTACTGTGCTGCGACAATGGCATCGATCAGAATATCCAGAGCCGCACGAGCCGTGCTGCTCGTCTCGTCATCACCGCGCAAATAGTGGCAGGCTCGTTCAAGATGGAGGTGGGCGGCGGCAAAGTCGCTAGTCATGGATTCTCCTTTTGCCCGCCGTCCGACAAGGATGGCCATCTCGACTTACCCAAGCGCAAATATCCACAAGCGGATTTGAATCAAATTTGGCCGGTTAACCAGATCTTCAGCAACCCAAGGCGACCCTGCTGTGCGGACACGTGTTGAGTTCCGCCTCAGGCACAGACCCGCTCCGGAGAGCGGGGCGGGTTTTTTGCTTGAATGGTGCTCGGGGTGGAACCGGCATCCGCATTTGGCGCGCAGGCTGGCGTCAGTTGCCTGCGTCAGGCCGCCGCTTTACGCTGGGATTTCCAGATCTCGTGGTGCCTGCCCCAGGCCGACATGACTGTCACCGCATCGTTCAGGCTAAAGCCGAGCGGCGTGATCGAGTATTCCACGCGGGGCGGCACCTCGGCTCGTCGGGACAATGGCTGGAGCAGACATTCTGCACGACGTGCGGCTCGGTCGTCTTCATGCGGGCAGAGGGGCTGAAGGATGCGCTGTCAGTATCGGTCGGCTGTCTGGAGGATCCGCAATTCCCGCCCCCGACAATGCTGCATTGGCCTCACAGAAAGCATAAATGGCTGTGTTTGGAGGGCGTGCCCGAAGCAGCCGCCTTTTGAGGGTCACCAAGCGCGATGCTTGGCTTGCAGCAGGCTCGGCATCGTGAGTTCCGGCAACGTCTCCTTCGGCAATCGATTTCCGTTCAAGAAGGCCCCGGTTGGGTGAATAGCTGTCGCGGGCGACTGCGATCCCAAGGCTCCCTCGCAGCACCCCTTTGCAACACTTTGCGCTCCTCGACGTTCTGCCAAGGCACGCACCGAAGCCGGCCGTCGCGGCAAGTTTTTTCGATTTCCGAAGGCTGGCCGAGGCTCCGACGGCAAATCCAATCGCCGGAGTGAGGAAGCCCGTCGGCTTCGCCGGCTGGCCACGGAAAAACGCCAGGCCGATCATAGTCGCCTTCGGTCGCGTTGTGGTTGAGCCGGCCGAAGGAGGACGCAATGACGAAAGAGAGCAACAACACGCAGTAAGTCCTGCAGTGCATGACAACCGAGCATTTCGTGCTGCAGACCGCCCGCGCAGCCACGATTCAAGAAGCGAACCAGCGCGCCAATCTGTTCCTCACGTCGGTCTCAAGCGTAACGATCGCTCTGTCATTCGTCGCGCAAGTCACGCAAATGGGTATGCCCTTCGTGCTGTTCAGCCTGATCCTGCTGCCTTGCCTGTTCTTCATCGGTCTGGTCACTTTCGTGCGCGCCGTGCAGGTTGCGATCGAGGATATGGTGCACGCCCGTGGCATGGCGCGGATCCGGCACTATTACGTCGAACTCGCGCCGATCATGCAAAAATACCTCGTCCACTCCACGCATGACGACCGCTCGGCGGTACTCGTCGACAAGGGACTGAGACCATCGCCCCTGCAGTATTTCATGACAACCGCAGGCATGGTGAGTACGATCAGCGTCGCGATCGCAGGCGTCTTTACGGGCATAGTGGCGACATCGGTTATCGGCTCGGGGATGGTTCTCGGCGTGATTTCCGGAATTTTGGCTTTCGTTATAAGCATCTTGCTTCTGCGCCGTTACCATGATCGAGCTTGGGCGGCAGCCGAGCAGAAGTTGATGACACTTTTCCCGGGCGCGCCCGGCAACTGAGGTCTTGCGGACCATCTTCGGGCCGACGTAAGCCGCTCGCGGACCGGCGACCGCTTGATCGTGAACGGCAGATCCCTGGCACGCGGGATCGCGCGCGCCAGGCCGGCGTTGCGGGCCGTCGCCATTCCGCGTCGCGCGGCGCCGGTTGACCGGATTATTCAGTAAAGGCTAATAAGGCAGCGTTACGCGACCGATCCGTTGTGTCGGTTTTTCGGATTTGACGTTGCTTCGTCACCTTCCGCCAGCTTCGATAGGCCAGGCTGAATGACCGACCTCATTTGCCTCGAATTCGCCCCGATCATCGAAGAGCGGTGCTGATTGCAATGCTGGCGCCATCCGTTGTTTACTGGCTCTTGCAGAGAAACCGAAGGCTCCAATGATCCAGGACAATGCCACGGTCGGCGTCGTGGTGCCGATGTTCAATGCCGAACGCACCATTCGCGCCACCTTGACCAGCATCTGCCAGCAGGACCATCAGGCGCTGGACATTGTCGTGGTGGATGACGGGTCGACGGACAAGTCCGCCTCGATCGTCGCCTCCTATGCGGAGAAAGACCGGCGTATACGCCTGATCAGGCAATCGAACGCCGGCGTTGCGCAGGCCCGCAACAGCGGTGCGGCCTCTACCGATGCCGAGTTTCTGGCGTTTGTCG
Source organism: Mesorhizobium sp. M1322 (assembly GCF_040318085.1). Classification (NCBI taxonomy): domain Bacteria; kingdom Pseudomonadati; phylum Pseudomonadota; class Alphaproteobacteria; order Hyphomicrobiales; family Phyllobacteriaceae; genus Mesorhizobium; species Mesorhizobium sp. M1322. The sequence continues at coordinate 93,791 of NZ_JAMYLP010000011.1, read as the reverse complement.
ACGCGGATGATCTCTGGGCCCCTTCCAAGATCGCACTGCAACTGCGCGCCCTGCAGGAAGGCGGTTCTTCCGCGGGCCTGGCATATTGCTGGTTTGCGCAAATCGACGAGAACGGCCGGGTATTCTCACTATACCGACCCGATGCCGATGGCGGCGTTCTGCAACGAATGTGCAGAATGAATTTTGTCGGCAACGGAAGTTCGATGCTGCTGCGTCGCTCCGCATTCGAGCGGGCGGGACAATTCGATCCTTCCCTGAGGGCCAGGAATGCACAAGGCTGCGAGGACCTTCTTATGTGCCTCAGAGTAGCGGAAAGTTACGAATTCCGCGTCGTGCCTCAGCACCTCGTGGGTTACCGGATGACGAACGTCAACATGTCGAGCGATGTCATGCAGATGCTTCGTTCCTGTGAATTCGTCCTTGCCGAGTATCGCGAAAAATATCCGCAGTTCGGCAACGATCTCGACGCCCATCTGGTCGACATGATTCATTGGCTTGCGGTAAGAGCTTTGATCGGCGGGCAGCTTTACTCGGCCTGCTCCCTGTCGAAGAGACTCTTCGTCCTGGATCCGCGCACGGCGATTTCTCGCCTGCCCAATATGGTGGACATTTACTGCAGGGCCAGGTTGGTTCCTCGCTGGATCAAGGTTGGGGTGAAACGGATGCGCAACAAGAACGCCGAGTTCCGTCCGCTTTATGAAGAGACTATCTGGTGAATGTGAGCGTATTCCTGTTCGCGCGCTTGCACCGGCTCTTCCGCCACGGGTCTCCTCGTGATCTGAGACCTTAAGCGCCGTCTTCGACGAGAGCGGACGGATCAATACTCCTCGGACCTGACTCGCGAAGTTGGCGCGGCGTCGGCGCCTCGAGGGCCACCTGGACACGCCTTCGAAGCCACTCCGGAGGAACTGGCTGGCAGATGTAGGTCGGATCGACGTCGAAAAAACGCCTGGAGGTACAGATGGAATGCGGTGAAGTCGGAACCATGCGCTGTTTAACGGCAAGCAGTCTCGGCACAAAGCGACGCAGCCGCCGCCACAGGTTCTGTGCGAACGGCTTTGCGAAGACATGAAACAGCGCGGCCGGATCGATCCGTGTTGCGTGGACAAGCGGAGCGATGGCCGCGCCTGGCGACGTGCGGGCGGCTTCGATGCCATAATATGCTGACGCCACGCCATCGGACCAACGAAACAAGAAAGACGCTAGCCTGGGATGTCGCCTGCGGACTGTTTCAAGGACGATCCGGTGCGATGTCAGCATGACGACATACTTGGTCGACATAGAAGATGGTGATCGCCGGTAACCAATCAGATACTCGGGAACGACATCATAATCGCAGATCGCGGCAATGTTGAGCTGCATCTGCAAGTCTTCGGCTCCTTGGGCCCCTGCGGCTCTGAGCGACGGGTCGTATCCCCCGGTTGCCGTAAGAACTGATCGCCTGATTAGCGGTGAACTTGCATTGCCGATAAAATTCTCGACCAGCAGCCAATTGTGAACGTCCCCGCGAGCGAGAGTTGGCGGGGAGCATTCGATCACCAGATCATCATCATCGATGACCCGATACCATGCATAGACAAGGCCGAGAGACGGCCGCGGCTGAATGAGGTTGTGCTGCTTCTCCAGCTTTGTCGGGTGCCACACATCATCCGCATCAAGCGGCGCGATAAATTCGCCCTTCGCCGCATGAATTGCCAGGTTTCTGGCCACAGCAACACCTTGGTTCTGCTGTCTCAGAAGAGAAATACGCGGATCACTTATTGCAAATGTCTCGACGATCTCAGCGGTCCGGTCGGTCGACCCGTCATCGACCACTATGATCTCCAGCTGTTTGAAAGTTTGTGAGGCGGCCGACTGGATCGTGTTTCGGATAGTTTCTTCCGCATTGTAAGCCGGAATGATGACCGAAACGGCGGGTTGCATATCGAAAAAAACCTGCTTTTGATGGCGAATGAAAGAAAAGGGAGCGCCACCAGCCTAAATGCTAACATACTCGAGCAGGATAGTATCAAGCCGCGCCTCTCCCTAGCTACTTCGACGTCTGAGAATTCGCCCGGTCTTTCGCACTTTCGGCGGCGACATGCGCCAATATGCTGGTTCCAATCCGCCCAAACTTGTGATGCCTTCATGCTCCCTTTCATTCACTCACATCCGTGCCCATGGCCTCGTGGTCTTATTGCCATGAACGCTCACATGTATAGCGCTTTTGCCGATGGGAATGGCACCCGCGATCGGACATGAGCGTGGTTTTTATGGTTCCCGCGGCGGGAGACCGACGGTGATCCCGCGCGTTCTCCTGCAGCTTGGTCGGCTGGTGCGGCGTCGACGCCTGGCCCGTGCTCCCATCATACTGATGTACCATCGTGTTGCAGATATCGCCGTCGATCCGTGGAGGCTAGCCGTCCATCCGGCGAGGTTCGACGAGCAGATCGAAGCGCTGACGCGGACCCGGCGGGTGGTGCATTTGCATGAGCTGTTTGATGTCATCGCACGGGGAAAGCCGGGCAAACCGCTTGCGGTTGTCACGTTTGACGACGGCTATCACGACGTCTACAGCAATGCTCGCCCTATCCTGCAGCGTCACGACTGCCAGATGACGCTGTTTGTTGCGACGGGAGCAATAGGAAGCGGCAGGGAATTCTGGTGGGATGCGCTGACGCGCATTTTTCTTGAGACGCCTGAACTGCCTGACCAACTCGACATCACCATCGAGGGAGCCTGGCATCACTGGCCTATCCCGAAGATGGTGGATCAGGCCGGCCGTGACAAAGTCTACCGGGAGGTGTGGTCGGCGCTCCGAACGCTGCCGTATGAGCGGCAGAACGCACACATCGAAGACATTGCGAAATGGGCAGGCGTTGGTCTCGACGCCAGGCCAGAGCACTGTATTATGACTCCCGAGGAGGTTGGTGACATCAGTGACGACCTGATAACGATCGGCGGTCATACTGTCAGTCATCCCACGCTTCCTGCCCATTCCTTCGCGACCCAGCTTCGCGAGATCGTCGACGGCCGTTCGGCCTGTGAGCAAATGACCGGAAAACGCGTTCTCTCTTTTGCATATCCATTCGGAGACCATGACGCTCTGTCGGTATCTGCCGTCAGGGAAGCGGGATTTGAGTTCGCATGCACGACGCGCGCCGGGTGCATTACGCCCGAGGCAGACGTGCTGCGTTTACCTCGATTGTATGTCGACAACTGGTCAGGGGATGAATTCTTGCGAAAAATCGAGGATCATCCGTTCTGATGAACGCACAGCAGACTACCATTATCAGCCCTCGACGCGGCTGGTTTGACCTCGATGTCTGGCACCTGTGGCGCTATCGCGATCTGCTGCTCCTGTTCGCAATGCGCGACATCAAAGTCCGCTACAAGCAGACCTTGCTTGGTCCGGCTTGGCTGATCCTGCAGCCCCTGGCGCTTACCGCAGCCTTGACCACTGTCATCAGCGGTATCGCGGGCATTTCAACCGGCGGCCATCCCGCGCCAATCTTTTATCTGACAGCGCTGGTGCTGTGGTCGTATTTTTCCCAAGTCGTCTCCACCGCGAGCCAGGTCTTCATTGCTAACGGTCATCTTTTCAGCAAGATCTACTTCCCGCGACTCGTCGTTCCCGTGTCGTCGCTGCTGTCGAACAGTGTGGCTCTGGCGATCCAGCTTGGCGTCGCATTGGCCTTCTTGCTCTGGTATCAGCTGACAGGAAAAGTGGACGGGCTATCGTGGCGCCTGGCGTTCTTTCCGCTGGTGATCATCCAGGTCGCGGCATTCGCGTTGGCTGTTGGGCTTTGTCTAGGAGCGTCAACCGCGAAGTACCGCGATACAGCTCATATGACTCCGTTCTTGATTCAGATCTGGCTGTTCGTGACGCCGATCATCTTTCCTTTTTCGGCTATTCCCGAGCAGTACCGGACGCTGACCGGATTTCTGAATCCGCTCGCTGTAATAATTGACGAAGGGCGCTGGTGCTTCTTCGGCACTTCGGCAGTTGGTGCGCCACAAATCGCAGCAGCGCTTGTTACGACCTCGGTCGTGCTGTTCGTCGGCGTGGTGATCTTTCAACGCGTCGAACGGACGGCCATGGACATGCTGTGAAGAGAAGGGACACTCCTTGCGGCCCGGTGGAGAGTGAAGGTCGCCTTTCGTCGGCCGCCGCGCATTCTGCTCAATGGGCACGTCGCCGATGCCATTGATCTCCGTCATCACCCCTTTCCTCAATGTCGAGCGGTTTCTTACGGCCGCGATCGAAAGCGTGCGCGCGCAAACCTTCTCCGACTGGGAAATGCTCCTCATTGACGACGGATCATTCGACGGGAGCGTTGCAATCGCGATGGCTGCAGCAACCGCAGATCCGCGAATCCGTTTCATTCCATCGGACGGCCAGCGTCGCGGCGCCGCCGCGGCGCGCAATGCCGGAATCGCGGCCGCGTCGGGCATGTTCTTCACGTTCCTGGATGGCGACGATATATTTGAGCCGGAAAAATTCGAAACGGAACTTGCGATCTTTGATGCGCATCCTCGCATCAAGCTCCTTTACGGACCGACCCTGTGGTGGTTCCCCGATGAGCCGCACAGGAACTGGACCGACTGGATGCCATGCCAGTCGGACCGTCCGCACATGCCGCCCGACCTGCTCGACCAGGTCATCGTACGCCAGCGGGCCCATGTGCCGTGCATCTGCTCGATCATGGTTCGCCGCGAAGCATTGGTAACAGTGGGCGGCTTCGATGAGGCGTTCGAACTCTACGAAGACCAGACCCTTCTAGTAAAGCTGCTGTTGCGCTATCCGGCATTCGTGACATCCACGCCCACCGGCCGATACAGGCAGCACCTCGATTCGACGTCGGCCAAGGCGACTGCTTCCGGCATCTACGATCGACTGCGCCCGCATGCTGCTCGCATTGGCTTCCTCGAATGGATCGAGATGCATGCGTCGGCCTCGGGATTGATGACGCCGAAGTTGCAGCGGGCGCTCCGCTTCGCATTTGCGCGCTATCCAGCCCAGCGTCGGCCCCTGACACTCCGCGATAGATTTGACCTTGCCATCGACGCCGGACGCCGGTTCGCTCGGCGGCTGACGCCACGCCGTATCCTGTCGAAGGTGTTCAGGCTGCTGAGGAGAGCACGGAAGTAGTGGGCGGGACCGGTGGCGTGGATTGGATCGCGAGCGACACCGTTTTACGTGAATGATAAGTCGCATCGCCTCTCTGGGGGCTACGTGCTAAAAACTGACAAGTGTCCATTATTCTGTGCCAAACATCCTGTTTGTTACGCCTGAGGTCGCGTTCAATTTCCGGTTAGCGAACAGCGGCCCGTTGCCTCTCTGCGAAGCTAAGGAGAATTGGCTGTTTCATGACCGCGGTCGTCATAACAACTTACAACCACACGCGCTTTCTTGAGGAAGCCATTCGGAGCTGTCTTCGTCAAAGCCGGCCGATAGATGAAATTATTGTCGTCGACGACGGGTCCACCGACGATCCGGCATCGGTTGTCGAACGTCATCCAGGCGTGCGCCTGATCAGGCAGGACAATTGCGGGCTCGCGGCCGCCCGAAACACCGGACTGGCCGCTTCCAGATCCGATTACATCATCTTTCTGGACGCGGATGATCGTCTCCTTCCGAATGCTGTTGAGACGGCTGTGCGAATGCTGGTTGCGCATCCAGACGCGGTTCTCGCTTACGGAGCTCATCGCTTCATCAATGAAAGCGGTGCGATCGAGTCAGACAAGCATCACGCCGCGCTTGTTGAAGATCCTTATCTTCAGTTACTGCGGACGGGAAACTTCATTGCGATGCATGCGACCGTGGTTTATCGGCGGGAGAGGCTCGCGGCCATGGGCGGGTTCGACGCTTCGATGCGGTCCTGCGAAGACTATGAGCTATTCTTGCGAATTGCCCGGCGCGGTTCGATCGTAACGCACGACGATGTCGTCGCCGAGTATCGCATGCACGGCGACAACATGTCGAACAATCGATCGATGATGCTCGCTGCAGCATTGTCGGCGCTTGACAAGCAGTTGGCAGGTCCGGTTGACGACGATGTGCGTCTTGCAGTCCGCGATGGTAGGCGGTTCTGGAAGACCTACTATACCGGAGAGTTGACTACTGAGGCCTTGCGCGCGATCCGCGCCGAACCCGCCAAAGCGATTCGCATGCTGCGGCAGGCTTTGCAGATGTCGCCCCCGATCACGCTGCAAACGGCGGCATTCAGGATAAAGCGCAAGGTCGGCAGGCATGTGCAACGGCTGCTCGGAGCTTCCGGCGCCGATTGGCGGGCTCCGCTCGTCGGTTCGGTGCGGTTTGGGGATTTCGCACGCACGGTGCCGATGAGCCGCACGTTTGGATATGATCGCGGCAAGCCGATAGATCGGTACTATATCGAGAATTTCCTACAATCGAATGCGGCCGACATACATGGCCGTGTGCTGGAAATCGGCGACAACAGCTACACGATGCAATTTGGCGGTGCTCATGTCGTCAAGAGCGACGTGCTGCATGTTGATCCCGATGATCCAAACGCGACCATCATAGGCGACCTGTCGCAGCCCGGAGTCCTGCCGTCAAACGCCTTCGACTGCATCATCCTCACGCAAACTCTTCATCTGATCTTCGACATGTCGGCCGCGGTCGCTGCACTGGCCGAAGCGCTCAAGCCCGGGGGCGTGCTGCTGCTAACTGTTCCTGGCATCACCCCGGTCGATCGCGGCGAGTGGGGCAGCACGTGGTTTTGGTCATTGACGCAGGCGGCGTTGGCGAAGTTGCTTGCGAAATCCTTCGACACGGCGAATATGGCGCTCGAAACGCACGGCAACGTCTTTGCGGCAGTTTGTTTTCTCCAGGGGCTCGCCAAGGAAGAAGTTTCTGACCAGAAGCTCGAAGTCCGGGATACCGCCTATCCTATCGTTGTCACGGCGCGCGTCGTGAAGGACGGCCTGACCGCGGATCAACCCGGCGGTCGAACCGCAAATGTTACGGCTTGATCGATGACAGAATTGCCAGCCGTTGAGGTCCGAGGACTTTCCAAGCGCTACCGGCGCGGCGCGATCGGCGTGCGCTCATTGCGTGAGGAGGTCGAACAACTTGTCGCGCGTTTGCGCTCGCGGGAAGCCGCAGCTTCCCTCAACGAATTTTTCGCTATCAAGAACATCACTTTTTCCGTTCCGACTGGCACCGTGTGCGGTATCATCGGACGCAACGGCTCGGGAAAGACGACGCTGCTCAAGGTTTTGACCTCGATCACGGCTCCGGATGAGGGCGAGGCAGTGATGCGAGGCCGGATCGGAAGCTTGCTGGAGGTAGGGGCCGGATTCCATCCGGATCTCGACGGGATCGAGAACATCTACCTCAACGGCGCGATCCTCGGCATGAGCAAGGCCGAGATCACGCGTAAGCTAGACCGGATCATCAAATTTGCCGATATCGGCAGCTTTCTCGAAACGCCGGTCAAGCGTTATTCATCCGGCATGTATGTTCGGCTTGCCTTCGCGATCGCTGCTCATCTGGAGCCCGAGATTCTCATCGTCGACGAGGTGCTTGCTGTCGGCGATGCTGAATTTCAAAGGAAATGTATCGGCACGATGAAGAACGTCGCGGGTGAAGGTCGGACCGTGCTGTTCGTGAGCCACAACATGGCCATGGTTCGGCAGCATTGCACAAAAGCGATTTATCTGGACCGCGGCCTTCTGAAGGATTTTGGCGAGGCATCATCGATCATCGACGCGTACCTGTCGAACACCGCCGCGAGCAGCAACGGTTCCGAGCGCGTTGGCGATGATGACCTCTGGATGCAGGTGGCTATTGTGTATCCGGGTACGCGCGAGCGATGCAGCCAACTCAAGTTCGGCGGCGATTACGATTTCGTGCTGAAGCTGGGCGCGAGGAACTCGTTTCACCGAAGCGTGGTTCATATCCAGATTTTTGATCAGGAAGGCAACTTGATCTCTGTGCTCGAAAGCCTCGCGGAAGGTGTTGGCCAATTTGACATAGTTGGGGAGGCCACGGTCGTATTCAGCGTGCGATCGTTGGGATTGTTGCCAGGCACTTATAGCGCTGGAGCGGCTCTCTATGCGTGGGGAGAGGATGACCCGGACCTCGCAAGCGAGAACTTGCTAACGTTCGACGTTGTTGCAGCAACAGTCAACGACTCCTATTGGCCATATCTGAAAGAGCACGGGATTGTGCGACTGTCGCATTCTGCCCAGTTGCTTAAGGTTGATTGAAGGCGCGTGGAGTGACGTCCTGGCGAATGAATCTTCGATGTAGTTCAATTCGTCGACCGCGCGACCGCAACGCTGAAATCGAAATCGCGCGCGCCCTAAAGACTGAAGGAAAAATCCGGGCTTCCGGGAACGCCTCGGTCAGGCATCGCGAAAGGAATAGAGGAAATTTCTTGCTTGCCGCTCTCGACTGTTGTTGACCAAGCGGTAGCGCTCTTCCGCAAAAAAAAGCTTCACAACTGGCGGCGATACCAGGCCAGCGCCGTTTCGACGATCCGGTCGATGCCGGATTGCTCAGGCGTCCAGCCGAGTTCCCGGGCCGCCTTGCCGGCCGCGGCTACAAGCGCAGGCGGATCGCCTGCCCTGCGCGGACCGTAGGCCACAGAAAGGCGCGTTCCCGAAGCCCGGCTCACCGCATCGACCAACTCGTTCACCGTCGTTCCGGTTCCGGTGCCGAGATTGTAAACATGGACTCCCGAATCGCGGAGAAGCTTCTCCCCTGCCAGAACGTGAGCACGAGCTAGATCGGTGACGTGGACATAGTCCCGCACCGCGGTTCCGTCCCTTGTGTCGAAGTCGGTGCCATTAATGGTAAAAACTCGGCCCGACCTAACCGCCGCCTCGATGGCGAGCGGAATCACATGTGTCTCCGGTTCATGCCGTTCACCGATCTCGCCGTCCGGATCGCATCCAGCGGCGTTGAAATACCGCAGCACAACCGCGTTGAGGCCATGGGCGTCGGAAAGATTGTCCACCATGCGTTCTATGATGAATTTCGACCACCCATAGGGATTGATGGGCGACTGCGGATGCGTTTCGTCGATCGGAGAACGAACGGGAACGCCGTAAGACGCGCAGGTGCTCGAAAAAATCAGCTTGTCGACGCCGGCCTTTAGCATTTCCTCGAGCAAGACCAGCGTCCCAAAACTGTTGTTTCGGTAGTAGAGTTCCGGGCGCTGGACGGACTCGCCGACATAGGCGTAAGCGGCGAAATGCGCCACCATATCTGGCCGATACTGGTGCAGCGCTGCTGCCACCGCTGTACCGTCGCAAACATCGCCCTCGATAAGCGGTCCCCATTTGACCGCGTCGCGCCAGCCGCGCGAGAGGTTGTCATACGCAATGACCGACCAACCGGATTCCGCGAATGCCTTGCAACAGTGTGAGCCGATATAGCCCGCCCCGCCAGTGACCAAGACTGTTTTCATTCGGCTGCAGCGGAGCGAGCATATCCCGATGAGACCAAGTCATCGAAATAGGCAATGGTCTTGGCGAGACCATCGCGCAATGCGATTCTTGGCTTCCAATTGAGCTCGCGCAAGGCACACCCGATATCAGGCTGTCGCTGCCTTGGGTCATCGACGGGCAAAGGTAAAAACCTGATTTTGGATCGGCTTCCGGTAAGTTCGATTATGAGATTTGCGAGTTCGAGCATCGTGAATTCGACCGGGTTGCCGAGATTGATTGGGCCGGTAACATCGTCGGCCGTGTGCATCAGGCGAACCAGACCGTCGATGAGATCGTCGACGTAGCAAAATGAGCGTGTCTGCTCGCCGGTGCCGTACACAGTTATCGGCTGATTTTGCAGTGCCTGCACGATGAAGTTGGAGATGACGCGGCCGTCGTCCGGACGCATCCTCGGACCGTAAGTGTTGAAGATGCGCGCTACCTTGATCCGCAGCCTGTGCTGCCGCCAATAGTCGAAAAACAGGGTTTCGGCACACCGCTTGCCTTCGTCGTAACAGGAACGGGGCCCCACCGGGTTTACCCTGCCCCAATAGTTCTCGGTCTGCGGGTGAACCTCGGGATCGCCGTAGACTTCAGACGTGGACGCTTGAAGGATCTTTGCCCGGACCCGTTTGGCGAGCCCCAGCATGTTGATCGCCCCATGGACATTGGTCTTTGTCGTCTGGACCGGATCAAACTGGTAGTGAACGGGGCTTGCCGGGCAAGCAAGGTTGTATATTTCATCAACTTCTATGTAGAGCGGAAATGTCACGTCGTGGCGAATGATCTCAAAGTCTCTGTTGTCGAGCAAATGCGACACGTTTCTCCGACTTCCTGTGAAGAAATTGTCGACGCATACAACCTCGTGGCCTTCAGCAAGCAACCGCTCGCATAAGAACGATCCCAGAAAACCTGCGCCCCCCGTCACCAAGACTCGCTTTGCCTGCTGCATTTTAGGGATCCTCACGCCAGTTCTTCACGCTATCGAATGTCCGAAGCCCTGAGGGCGAGGATAGGAAATTAAGGTTGCGTCGCAAACACAAAATGTTAACGCACTTGAAATAGTCGCGTGAGTGCGCGGTGCGAATCAATGAAAAGACCTAATTTTGCCAGTCTTTGACGGTTTTCGTCCGCACCTCGGCCTTCTGGCAATCGGCATTTGCACTTTAATCGCTGCGCTGCACCATGACCAATTGCTAATGAAGGAGCCCGGAAGCCGCACAGACTTTACCCGGCTCCAATCGTCGCCGATGGAGGCGGCGCGGGTCAAAAGCCGGTATAGCCTACTTTCGACCCTGCGTCCTCTCTCAGCTCCCCTACGCTGGTTGCAGTGCCCTGCGCGGCAGCCGTGGGAAGGCGATCGCCACCGCCACAGCGCCGAGCCCGACAAGGGCCGAGCCGATGAACAACCAAGAATAGCTGGCATAGGCATCGAACACCATGCCGCCGGCGAGTGGGCCGAAGGCCATGCCGATGCTGGACAGCATGGTTACAGCACCAAACACCGTGCCGAGGATGCGCTGGCCGAAATATTCGCGTGCCAGCACCGCATAGAGCGGCATCACGCCGCCATAGGTGGCGCCGAAGATGATGGCGAGCGTGTAGAATTGACCAAGCTCACTGACGGCGAGATAGGCTGCGATGACCACGGACTGTATCGCCAGACCGGTAATCAGCACCGGCTTGACCCCCAGCCGGTCGGCAAGCACGCCGTATAAAAGCCTGCCGCCCAGCCCCGCCAGGCCCTCGACGCTGTAAATGCTGACCGCCGCCATCGGCGCAATGCCGCACAGCATCGCGTAGCTCACCATGTGGAAGATTGGCCCGGAATGCGCCGCGCAGCAGGCAAAGAAGGTCAGTGCCAGAACGATGAACTGCGGCGAGCGCAGCGCCTGTGGAACCGACATGCCGGTGTCGTCGGCGGCAAGATCAGCGGCGTCGTCAGCGGCAGGCTTGGGCGGCTGTCGCACCAGCAATGCGGCCGGCACCAGCAGCGCCCACGCCGCGACACCGATGACGAACATGGCGGTGCGCCAGTCATAGGCCGAGATCAGCCAACGCGCGAAGGGCGAGATGGTCATTGGTGCCACGCCCATGCCGGCCGAAACCAGCGAAACGGCAAGGCTGCGGTTCTTGTCGAACCAGGCCGTGGTCAGCGCGATCATCGGCGCGAAGAAGGCGCTTGCCGCGAGGCCGACGAGCACGCCATAGGTGATCTGGAAGACAAGCAGCGAGCCGGTTCGGCTGGCCAGCACCAGCGCCAGCCCGAGCAGCACCGCGCCTGTCATCACCACGATACGAGCGCCGTAGCGATCGTAAATGGCGCCCCAGGCGAAGCCGCCGAGGCCCATCACCAGGAAGTTCAGCGTCATCGCACTCGATATGCCGGCGCGCGACCAATTTGTGTCGAGCGCCATCGGTTCGAGGAAAATCGCCAGCGAGAACATCGCCCCGAGGGCGACACAGGTCATCAGGGCGCCAGCCGCGACGATGACCCAACGATAGGAAAGGTTCATATTTTTCTCCCGAGATCGTTTGGACACGGCGCGACTTCTTTCGAGCTTCGTCACGCCGCTTGCGTCCGAAGGACGATGGCGCCATTTCGAATCCTACAATCCGGTTGCATTTTTTATCCAGTCGGCGCGCGCCATAGCTGCAGCTTCGGCGGGTCGACAGGCCCGGCTTAATGCATGGGGAAATCTTCTCTGTCCCAGTCGAAGAGACCTCGCCGTATGAACACCTCTAGGGCCTTCTCGGCGGCGATCCTGAGCCGCTCCCACGGTTCTGTGCCTATCAACTCCTCAAGCGATGGCAGTCGCTGCGGGGTGTCGTCGGACGCGCTGTTCCAGACATCTCGAAACGCACGAAGCGCCTCTTGCTCGTCCTTGGAAAAGACCGGTTCGACATAGTGGTCGAGGATGCGATCGGACGCGTAGTCCTCCCACTGATTGAAAGCCTCGTGCGGTACATGAACCAGGGGGACGGTGGCCTGGTATTCACGCTGCTTCTGATATGAGGACACCCACGAGAAATAGCCGATGAGATGATTGCGGTATCGCTGGTTCAGGAGGATCGCGGAGATAGGCTCTTCGGTATCTTCCACGGCGTCGCTCATCGGCAGGTCCACTTCGAAACGAGACAGCACTGCCATATTGTCATGAAGCGACGACGGCATCCACTCTGGCGGAGCCGTGTCCGAGGTCCCAGGTTGCGCGGCTACGCCGTAAAAATGCTCTGCGGAATTGACGAGGCGCTTTTCGACGATAGGTTTCCGATCACTAATCGGGAGATAATAGCCATGGAACTTCATCGCGGCCGTCTCATCGACCACGTCCAGCTGGTGGTCAGGGATCTCAAGGCAAGCCGGCGTTTCTACGAGGCGGTTTTCACGGTGCTCGATGTTTCCATCGGCGGCAGCGCCGAGGATTATTTCTGGGCCGACGAGCTGTTCGTCTCCAGCATCGACAGCCGCGCGGCCAACGGACAACTGACCGGGCGCCACCACCTTGCCTTCCAGGCAAAGGACCGCGCGATGGTCGACGCCTTCTACAAGGCCGGCCTCGACGCCGGCGGTGCGGACAATGGCGCACCGGGCGAGCGGCCCTACCATCCCGGCTACTATGCCGCCTTCCTGCTTGATCCCGACGGCAACAACATCGAGGCCGTCTTTCACGGGCCGGCCAACCGCAGCGCCGCTTCGGTGAAGATTACGTTTTGATGACCGGGTGACGGATCGACGGCGGAGGTCGTCTCGTCAGCGCCGCCATCTGGCTCGCCAGGAAGTCGACGAACAGCCGGGCGCGGACCGGTAGCTGTCGCCCATACGCATGGACGATGTGCACCGGCATGGTCGGCATCGCCACCTCGGGCAGAATGCGGACCAGGCGGCCGACGTCGAGATCGTCCTGCACCGCAAACTGCATCAGATGCGCGATGCCGGCTCCGGCAAGCGCCGCTTGCCGGATGGCGCCGCCGCCATCGGTATCGAGCCGCCCGTTCGGCACAATTGTCGTGCCGTCGGCGAAGGTGACCGGATAAGGCCGGCCGGCCATCTGGTGGCGGACGAAGTCGTGGCTCTGCAACGCCTCGATCGTGGCCGGCCGGCCGCGCCGTTCGACATAGGCCGGCGAGGCCACCAGCACGATCGGCAGATTGGCGATCTTACGCGCGACGAGCCCGGTGTCCGACAGCGTCCCCATGCGCACCGCAACGTCGTAGCCTTCGCGGATCAGGTCGGCGTGGCGGTCGGTGACGCTAAGCTCCAGTTTCACCTCGCCATGCTGAGCCAGGAACGCTTGCGCCCATGAGGCGATCAGGCCGCGCCCGAGTTCGACGGAGGCCGTGACGCGCAGCAGGCCGCGCGCCGTATCGGCCATCTGGACGACGTCTTCGGCATCATCCAGCGCTCTCAGCAAGGGCGCCACTCGCTCATAATAGGCGACGCCTTCGCTGGTCAGTCCGAGCCGGCGCGTCGAGCGCTGGATCAGCCGCACACCCAGCCGCCGTTCGAGCCGCGCAACGCTTTTCGACACCGCGGACGGGCTGGAGCCGACCAACCGGCTGGCGGCGTGAAACGAGCCGGCGTCGACTGTACGCACGAAGGCGACGAGACCGGCGGTCTTTTCGAGGATGGTGGTCATTCAAGAATTCCAGGCACGAAATAACCGATCGAGGTGATCCTAATACGCTATCCGATCACCATTAAATACCGCTCATCATCGACAAAGGAGAGATTTGATGAGCAAGCTGAACGGCAAGGTCGCCATCGTCACCGGCGCCTCCAAGGGTATCGGCGCCGGCATCGCCAAGGGTCTTGCGGGGGCCGGTGCCGCCGTGGTCGTCAACTACGCCTCATCGCAGGAAGGTGCGGACCGCGTCGTTGCCGAGATCAAGGACAGAGGCGGCCGGGCCGTTGCCGTCCACGGTGATGTGTCGCAAGCGGCCGACGTGCGCGGCCTGTTCGAGGCCGCCAAATCCTCGTTCGGCACGCTCGACATCCTGGTCAACAATGCCGGCGTGTTCGCATTCGAGCCGCTGGAAGCAGTGACCGAGGCCGAGTTTCACCGCGAATTCGACACCAATGTGCTGGGCACCATCCTGACTATCCGGGAAGCGGTGAACCATTTCGGCGCCGGAGGCGGCAGTGTTATCAACATCAGCTCTGTCGCCAGCCTTAACCCGCAGCCGAACTCGCTGGTCTACGCCGCCACAAAGGCGGCGGTGGATTCAATCACACTGTCCATGTCGCGGGAGCTCGGCGCCCGCAACATCCGCGTCAACGCCATTGCCCCAGGTGGCGTCGACACCGAAGGCCTGCAGCGGATTGGCATCGTCGGAAGCCAGTTCGAAAAGCAGATCATCGCCGTGACCCCGCTCGGGCGTTTCGGCCAGCCCGATGACATCGCCCGCATCGCGGTATTCCTCGCCTCTGACGACGCGTCCTGGCTCACCGGCGAACATATCACCGCCTCGGGCGGTTGGCGGTAGGCATAGAGCGACGGTGGCCCTGAGATTCCCTCATCCGGCCGCTCCACGCTCCACTCGGAAAGGGGCTATCGCCGCCCTCAGGCCGGCTCGCGCTTCAGCGCCTGCGCCATGCAGTGGATGCCGCCGCCGGTCTTCGATATCTCGCTCATATCGACGGCCGCCACTTCGAAGCCGCGCGCCTTGAGCTGACCGATCAGCGTCTGGCTGGAAGTCGGCGCGATCACCCTGTCCTTGCCCAGCGACATGAAGTTGCAGCCCAGCGCCATCGTGTCCTGGAACGGCACGTCGATGATCTCGTGTCCCTTGCCCTTCAGCCAGTCGACGATGCCCGGCTCCGTGCAGGCGAGGCAGACGGCGGTCAGTTTTTCGGCGATCGGCACTACCATCAGGTCGATATGGACATAATATTCGTCGATGAAGGCGATGCGGGTCTCCCATCCCTCCTTGTCGAACCAGGCCTGGACCTGGCGGGCGCCCTCCTCCTGGGTGCGGGCGCCGCCGCAGCCGATCAGCACCACACCGTCCTCGATGACGTTGAAGTCGCCGCCCTCGAAGGTGCCTGCGGTGACCATGTCGTAGATCGGGATGCCGAGCTTCTCATAGGTGCGGATCGCCGCATAGTTCTCGCCGCGCCGCCACCATTGGGACATCGCGGTGATAATGGCGCCATACGGCGTCATGACGCTGGAATCGCGCGAGTAGACCTGCATCGGCAGTTCCGGCGTCGGCTCGTGCCAGTGGATGTTGACGCCGAAATGCTCGTAGGCGGCGACCAGGTCCTTGTGCTGCGCCTGCGCCATTTGGACGTTGCACGGCGCCTCGCGCAGATGCTTTCGCGACAGCGAGCTGGTCGAGAGGTGGCGCAGGAAATTCGGCGAGCCGAGCAGCACGTCGGTCAGCACGTCGGTCTCGTTGGCGAAGCCCCTGGCGGTCAGCGGCTTGGTGCCGCCGGCCGGATTGCGGCGCTGCAGCGAAAACGGTTCTGCTACGATGCGGTCATGAACGGTCATGGGGTTCTCCTGGCTTGGGTGATCACGCGGCTTGCGGGTTGCTTGGTATCCACCAGTCCCGTCCGCGCGGGGTGGTGACATATTCCGGCCAGCGGAAATGGATCGGCGGGTCATAGTCGCAGAGCGGCGCCAGCCAATTGCTGCCGCCAATGCCGCCGCCGGTGCGGGCGATGAATTCGTCCATCGCCGCGTCGCGGGCCGCCTTGTCTTCCAGCAGGCGAAGTGCTGCCAGCGCGATCGTCTTCGACGCGCAGGTGACCATCGGATCGATGGTGGCGGAAATGCCGCCCAGCGCGTTCATCGCCCAGGACGGATAGGCGTGGCCACTCTGCGAACGCAGCGCCGGGCGGGCGACGTAGAACCGTGCCGTCGGCGTGTGCCACGACATGTCGGTGTAATCGTCGGAGGTCGAATTCAGCTGCGATGGCGGCAAGTCGCGGCGCAGGATCGCTTCTGCATGCTGCGGCGCAATCAGCTGCTCCAGCTCGGCGATGAACGGCTCGTCGGTCGCCGTCCCGCTGGCATTGACCTGGATTTCGCGGGCGATCGCCTTGGCCGTCTCGTCCCAGCGCGGTGGCCCGACGGTCGCCAGCGCCTCGAAGGCAATGCCTGACATGACGTGATTGGCAAGCCCCGGCCGCGACTTCGACACCCAGTGCCGCTCATGGCGGCAGCCGCTCATCTTAGCGGCGGCTTCCGCATTGCGGTCGAGCACGGCGGTCACCTGCTCAGCCATCGCCAAGGTCGGCACGCGGATCATGTATTGGATCTCGGCCAGCCCCGCCGGCAGATTGTCGGCGGTCGCCTGTCCTGCCGTCAGGATCGCCTCGCTGATCGACCAGCCGCCCTGATGCGGCAGCATGGAATCGCGCAGCGCCTTGGAGGCCATGTACATCATCATGAGCGCGTCGTTGGCGCCGGGCGCCCTGACCGCCGAATGCGCCTGCGGGATCGGCGAGCCATCGCTTGCGCGAACCCAATTTTCGGGTTCGTCGCACACGAAGCGGTAGATCATCGCACAGGCCGCGCCGCAATGCGTGTCCCAGCGCGCCGTGTTGCAGAGCGGCAGCATGTAGAAAGGATGGAAGGAGATCATGCCGGCGAGGCCATCATAGTAGCCCTTTGCCGCATGGATCGGCTTCGATCCTCGCACTTTTTCAGCCGGCTCGCCGGTGAAACGAAGCGTGCCCGATATGCCGTGGCGCTGCATCGCCGCCTTGGTCGCCAAAAGCCCGCCGAGGCTGGCAATGCCGAGCCCGGAATGCGGATCGGTGTGGCCGCCGGCCTCAGCGCCTAGACCCGGACGCGGTCGCTTGACGGTCGCCGCATCCTGGCAATTGCCGGGCACCGCGTCATACTCGGCATACATGCCGACGGTCGGCCCAGCACCATTGGTCCAGTGGGCGCAGAAGGCGGTGGGCATGCCGCCGGAGCCTTCCTCGACGGAAAAGCCTTCGTGCTTCAACTGCTCGACATACCAGGCGGCCGACTGGTATTCGCGCCAAGCGGTCTCGCCGAAATCGAAGATCGTCCGCGTCCACGCCGACAGCGACGGCTGGATGTCGTCTAGATAGCCAAGCGCGCTTGCTTGCACCGAGGTCGCCGGTTTCTCCATGGCGAGAAAGAAAGCAGTGAAGCGCCCCGCCAAAAAGTGATATGTTTTCCCGGCTCATGCAAATTCGGTTCACCTCTTGAGAATTCCATCGACGCAGGCGCTGCGCGCCCTCGACAGTTTTGCCCGCCACGGCAGCGTCTGGCGCGCCGCCGACGAACTGCATCTGACCCGCAGCGCGGTCAGCCATCAGCTTCGCCTGCTCGAACGCGATCTCGGCTTCGATCTGCTCGAGCGCATCGGCAAGGGCGTGGCGTTGACGCCGCGCGGCCAGCGCTATGCCAGTGACGTGCGCAAGGCGCTGACGGTGCTGGGCGACGCGGTGACGCGCCATGCCGGCACCGGCATCGGCGGCTCGTTCAGCGTCAGTTGCACCCCGGGTTTCGCCTCGCTGTTCCTGTGTACTCACATTGGCGAATTCCGGCAGATGTACCCCGATGTTGCGCTGCGTATCCTGACGCCGCGACGGCTGGACGATGTCAGCAATGCCGAGGCCGACGCCTTCATCGCCTTCGGCGTCGGCAACTGGCCGAACCGCGCCGTCGAACTTCTGTGCGAAATCTCGTTCACGCCGCTGTGCAGCCCGACGCTGCTCAACAAGATCGGCGGCTTTTCCAAGCCCGCCGACCTGCTGCGTGCCAATCTCCTGCATCTCGGCGACACCGAGGACTGGGCGCGCTGGCTGGCGCTGTCCAAGGTCGAGAATCCCGACATCGAGGGCGGCATTTTCTTTTCCGACATGAACCTTGTTTTTTCAGCGGCGATCGCCGGCCAGGGCATCGCCATGGGCGACGAGTTGACCAGCCGCCGGGCGCTGAGCGAAGGCCGGCTGGTGCGCCCCTTCGACATCGCAATCAGTTCGCCGCGGTCGTACTTCCTCGTCTCAGAGCATGCCAAGGCGAGCCACCCGGTGCTGGAGGCGTTCGTGAGGTGGCTGAGGTCGAAGCTTTCGGAGAACAGGGTTGGGCCGTATTGAGCGAGGCGCCGAAACCGCCAATTTCCCCCCTCGTGGGGGAGATGCCCGGCAGGGCAGAGGGGGGCGCGAAGGAACGCTAACGTTTGCAGCAACTCTGAAACCAGCGATGGGCAGCTCCAAATAGTTGATAGGCTGGCGGGACAGCGCCCCCCTCTGTCCTACCGGACATCTCCCCCGCACGGGGGGAGATTGGCAGCTCGAGCGTCCCGCTCGCCTCTCCCACGTCGACAACAGATGAATCAAATTTGCCGGTCAGGCGAAAACTATTCGGTTGCGGTGAGCCGCCGCCCTGCCTACGATTTCAATCAGCATTGAGGACAAAGGCAGGATGCAGCAACCCGGCCGGGCCGCAGAGATCAAGGCAATCGGGATCGGCAAGAGCTTCGGCTCATTCCGTGCACTGGACGATCTGACGCTCGATATCGGCCGCGGCGAGTTCCTGACCCTGCTCGGGCCGTCGGGTTCGGGCAAGACCACCTTCCTGATGATCCTTGCCGGTTTCGTGCAGCCGACCGACGGTCGCCTTTACAGCGACGGCGTCGATATCACCGAGCGGCCGGCCGAGCAGCGCGCCGCAGGCATGGTTTTCCAGGGTTATGCGCTGTTCCCGCATATGTCAGTGGAGGCCAACATCGCCTTCCCGCTCAAGGTGCGCAAGAAATCGTCGGACGAGATCAAACGCCGGGTCGGCGAGATGATCGAGCGCGTCGGGCTGAAGGGCCACGAGAAGAAACTGCCGTCGCAATTGTCCGGCGGCCAGCAGCAGCGCGTTGCGCTGGCGCGTGCCTTGGTGTTCGAGCCGGGCGTGCTTTTGCTCGACGAGCCGTTCTCGGCGCTCGACAAGGGCCTGCGCGGCCAGATGCAGGCCGAGATGAAGCGGCTGCACCAGGAGACCGGCACCACCTTCGTCTTTGTCACCCATGACCAGAGCGAGGCGCTGGCGCTATCGTCGCGCGTTGCTATCTTCAACCACGGCAAATTGCTGCAGGTCGGCGCGCCTGACGAGGTTTACGACCGGCCGGCCAACCGCTTCGTCGCCGAGTTCCTCGGCGAGATCAACATGCTGCCGCTGAAGGGCGTGCGCAACGCCGACAACGGCGCCATCGGCCTGTGCGAAGACCGCACCATCACGCTGCGCGGCAATGCAAGCGCTGTCGGCAGCAACGCCATCCTGGCGATCCGGCCCGAATACATGTCGATCTCTCCCGAAGCGGCAGCCGGCGAGAACGGCATCGCCGCGACTGCGGTCGCTTCGACCTATCTCGGTGCCGCGACGCGGCTCGATCTCACCACGCGCCAAGGCGCCAAGGTGACGGTCTCGGTCCCGAACGAGGTCGCCGCCTCGGCACTCAGCAAGGGCAATTCCGTGTGGCTGACATGGCCGGCGGAAAAGGGTTTCCTCCTTCCGGATGGAGGACAATGACGATCGGCCTGGCGAAGCTGAAATTCGCCACGCCGACTTTCGGGAAAATATCAACGACAAAAAAGGGGAACTGACATGACAAATGAAACCAAGAAACATTCCATCGAGACGCTGTCCGCCAGGGCGGCGCGCGGCGAAATCTCGCGTCGGCAGTTCACGCAGCTGGCCGCACTCGTGCTGGCCGGCACGCCGATGCTGCTGCGCTCGACCGACGCCTTCGCGCAAGCCAAGCAACTGGTGCTGGTCAACTGGGGCGGCGACGCGATTACCGCCTATGATGCCGCCTATGGCCAGGCCTTCACCAAGGAGACCGGCATCACCGTCAAGATGGACGGCTCCGGCCCGACCGAGGGCGCAATCGCCGCGCAGTTCAAGAGCGGCGCTCCGACCTGGGACCTGGTCGACGTCGATCCGTTCTCGGCCATCACACTGGGCAGCCAAGGCATGCTCGAGCCGATCGACTATTCGATCGTCGACAAGAAGAAGATGCGCGAGGGCTTCGGCTGGGAGCACGCCGCCTCGACCTATTTCTTCTCCTATGTCATCGCCTATGATTCCGAGAAATTCGGCAGCCAGGCGCCGACCGGCATGGCCGATTTCTTCGACGTGGCGAAATTCCCCGGCAAGCGCTCGCTCTACAAATGGGGCGTGTCGAGCTGGGAAGCGGCACTGCTTGCCGACGGCATCGCGCCGGCATCGCTCTACCCGCTCGACCTCAAGCGCGCGCATGACAAGATCGCCGCCTTCAAGGAGAATGTCGTCGCCTATTGGGGCGGCGGCGCCGAAAGCCAGAGCGTGCTGCTCGACGGCGAAGCCTCGATGGCGATCGTCTGGTCGACCCGCGCCTCGCTGATCGAGCAGGATTCCGGCGGCAAGATCAAGTTCATCTGGGACCAGGGCCTGATCTCGCCCGGCGCGCTCGCCGTGCTCAAGGGCAACCCCGGCGGCAAGGACGCGGCGATGAAGTTCATCGCCAGCGCCCAGGATCCGCAAAAGCAGCTGATCATGTTTGACAAGCTCGGCCAGGGCCCGGCCAATCCGGCGGCCGACGCGCTGATCCCCGCCGACAAGAAGCGCATCAACCCGGTCGACCCCGAAAACATGAAGAAGCAGATCGCACTCGACATGGAGTGGTACGCCAAGAACTACGGGGCCGCGCTCGACGAGTACACGAAGATCATCTCCGCCTGATAGGCCTGGGGAAACCGGGCCGAGATGAAAGCATATCTCTCCGACAGGATGGGCGCGGCGCTGTTGATGGCGCCGCTGCTCCTATTCCTTGTCGCTGCCTACGCCTGGCCATTCCTGGGCGTCGTCAACTGGAGCTTCACCCTGCCCGAGCCGGGGCTCGGCCAGTATGGCACGCTACTAAGCGACCCGCTGGTTCAGTCGGTGTTCGTCCGCACGCTGCGCATCGCCGCAATCGTCACGATCGTTTCGGTTGCCGCCGCCTACGCGATCACCGTGGTGTGGGTGCGCGGCACGCCGGCGCAGCGCGTGGTCGCCGAGTTCTGCATACTGGTGCCATTCTGGATCTCGGTGCTGACGCGCGCCTTCGGCTGGGTGGCGCTGCTTTCCAATCGCGGCCTGTTCAACACCTGGCTGCAGGCGATCGGCTTCATCTCAGAACCGCTGACGCTGGTGCGCAACGAATTCGGCGTTATCGTCGGCATGACGCACTTCCTCATTCCCTTCGCCGTGTTTCCGCTGGCGTCTTCCATGCGCAGCCTCGACGACCGCGTGCTGCTGGCGGCGCGCGGGCTCGGCTCCAGCCGCATGCGCACCTTCTGGTCGGTGTTCGTGCCGATGACCCGCTCCGGCATCATCGGCTCGGCGCTGATCGTCTTCGTCTTTTCGCTCGGCTTCTTCGTGACGCCGGCGATCCTCGGCGGCGGCCGCAGCGTAATGATCGCCGAGCTGATCTATCTCCGCATCTTCCAGAGCCCGGACTGGGGGCTGGGGGCGGCGATCAGTGTCGTGCTGGTGCTGTTCGTCGGCGCGCTGATGGCGCTGCTGTTCCGCTATGTCAGACCGAAGCAGCTGATCTGATGCCGACTTACCGCCCCGGCCCCGTCTCGCTGATCCTCGCCGCCCTGGTTGCGCTGTTCCTGCTGTTGCCGCTGCTTGCCGTGATTCCGGTGTCGCTGACGCCGACCCGGATGCTGGCAATGCCGTCAGGCGAGTTGTCGCTGCGCCATTACCGGGCGCTGATCGAGGATCCGCGCTGGATCAACTCGATCCTGCTCTCGATCAGGATCGGCGTAGTGAGCAGCGCCTTTTCCACCGTGCTGGCGCTGTGCTTCAGCCTCGGTGTGTGGATGTTCCAGCCGCGCTTTACCGCTGCACTCGTCGGCTTCGTGCTGCTGCCGATGGTGGTGCCGCCTGTGGTCTCGGCGATCACGCTCTACTTCCTGCTGACCTCGATCTCCGGCGTCAGCTCGTTCTTCGGCTATGACACCTGGCTCGGTGTCGCCATGGCGCATGCGGTAATGACGGTGCCCTTCGCCACGGTGCTGATCCTGGTCTCGCTCAGCCAACTCGACCGGCGCATCGACCTTGCCGCACGCGGCCTCGGCGCCACGGTGTGGGAGCGCGCCACCCGCATCATCATGCCCAACATCAAGTTCGGCATCATCACCGCAGCCCTGCTGTCCTTCGTGCTGTCCTGGGAAGAGATCGGCGTCACCCTGTTCATCACCTCGGTCAACGCCATCACGCTGCCCAGGCTGATGTGGATGGGCCTGCGCGACAACATCGACCCGGCGATTGCGGCACTCTCGGTGATCCTGATCATCATTACGGTTCTGGTGCTTGCCGTGCGCAGCGCTGTGGTCAGGCTGCGCGGGGCGCGTTGACGGAGCGAAGCGGAGCGCAGATTCTGCTCGATGCGTTGGCGGGACAGCGCCCCCCTCTGGCCTGCCGGCCATCTCCCCCACTTGGGGGGAGATCGGCAGCTTCAGCGACGGCTCCCTTCCTCGGCGTTGGTGATTGGCGAAAGCGGAGATGACGGCCAATCTCCCGACAAGTGGGGGAGATGTCCGGCAGGACAGAGGGGGGGCGCGAAGGATTGCAACCCTTTGACTTGATCTGTTTTCAAGGTTCGGGCGACGGTCTTCTACCCCATGGCGTTCCGGATGGTCTTGGACAGACGGCTAAGGAATGCCGGTCTCGACGATGCGTCAAGCTTCCACGACAGAACCGCCGTCGCCATTTTCCGCGGCAACACCCCGACCGACAGGAACCAGGCGGCAAGGACGGCGCGCCGGCGCAGGGACGCGGTCATTTCGAGGCTGGCTACGGCGCCGGCCGCCCCAAGCGCCAGCCGGGAATCGTCGGCCACGGGGTGCAGTCGTCTATCCGCGCACAACGACGCCAGCCGCTCTTCCAGGTGGACGGGAGAGGGGCGGACAGCTTCCGACGGCACGATGGTGAGGCCGATCCCGGAGGCCTGGTCCGACAGCGCCTGCATGCGGCGGAAATCATGTCTCACCCGCCAGCGTGCCCGCTCGGCGAGCTTTTCACCGAAGACCGAATGATTGGCGCCATGGATCCGGTAGGCCCCGACGCATTCCTCGATGGACTGGACGCGCCCATACATGGGCGCCAGCGTTGCAAGATAGCCGTCGGCGCCCTGACGGAACTCCGCCTCCGGAATCGGCATGATCGATTCGAGGGTTGTGCGGTCAAAGGCCAGCCCGCTGGTCACGGTTGTCTGGTAGCGGCCCCTGTGCAGGAGTTTCGGCATGACGTCGCCGCTGTCGAAGGGCAGTTCGGGGGGCGGAAAGACATCCTTGATGCGTTGCCGCTCGTCGACGATATGCAGCCTGGACTGCACTTGCGCCGTTGCCGCATCCCAGGTGTCGACGATCGTGGAAACAGCGGTCGGATAGAGGTAGTCGTCGGCGTCGAGAAAGAGAACGATCTTGCCCGAGCTTGCCGCAAAGCCGGTGTTGAACGCGGCGGCATGCCCGCCATTTTGCGCTCGCGGGCATGAGAGGATCCTGTCCCCATATGATTTCATGACTGTCGTGGAATTGTCCTGCGATGCGTCGTCGACGACGATGACTTCGACATCCGCGTAATCCTGCTCGAGGGCGCTGTCGATGCTGCGTTTGAGGAAACGCGCGTAATTGTAGTTCGAGATGATGATGGATACCGGAATCCTCGGTACAGACTGCATCGCGTTTGACCTCGCATCTTGCTTGGTTTCGGCAAAAGCCCGCTTACGGGCCTGCCCCCTCTTCAAGTGCCCCGACGAGTTCCTGAGAGGAAAGCCTGCGCCTTCCGTCAGGAGACGGGTCACGTCTCTTGCGACTTCGTACCGGGGCCGCCATTGCCTTCGAGGCTGCCGCCTTGGTCAAGGTTGTGGTTGGCGGCAGCAAAAGCTCCGACGGTTTCGGCCGGTCGCAACCGAGCCCGACGGAAATGTCTCGCCTTTCGGTCGCGATCAGGTCGGGATCGAAGTGGACGAGCGCCTTGAAGGCATGGCGGATACTGGCCTTCAAATACGGCTGGAACAAGCCCCCGCGCCAAGAACAAGGCTCACAAGCCTGTTACATCTGAGGCAGCGCGCAGCGGCGTGGCCTGTGGATAATCGCAGATGTTGGAGATTGGCGGCGGCTAGCCCGAAGCCGGCGGCAAGCCGGCTCCGGGCTATGACCATGCAGCCTGAACGCTCAGGCTGCCTGCAGCCCGGGCAGCGCCAGGTCGACCTCCTCGGGCAAGTCGCCGGCCATCGCGGCGGCAAACTTGGTCTGGTCGAGTTCCCCTTCCCAGCGCGCCACGACCACGGTCGCCACCGCGTTGCCGACGAAGTTGGTCAGCGCCCGGCATTCCGACATGAAGCGGTCGACGCCGAGGATCAGCGCCATGCCGGCGACTGGCACGGTGGGAACCACCGAGAGCGTCGCGGCCAGCGTGATGAAGCCGGCGCCGGTGATGCCGGCAGCGCCCTTGGAACTCAGCATGGCGACGGCGAGCAGCAGGATCTGGTCGCCGAAGCTAAGCGGCGTATCGGTCGCCTGCGCGATGAACAGCGCGGCCAGCGTCATGTAGATGTTGGTGCCGTCGAGGTTGAACGAGTAGCCGGTCGGGACGACCAGGCCGACCACCGAGCGGTTGCAGCCGGCGCGCTCCATCTTGGCCATCAGGCCCGGCAGTGCCGCTTCCGAGGACGAGGTGCCGAGCACCAGCAGCAGCTCTTCCTTGATGTAGCGGATCAGCGCCAGGATCGAGAAGCCGTTGTAGCGAGCGACCGCGCCGAGCACCACCAGCACGAACAGCAGCGCGGTGAGATAGAACGTGCCGATCAGCATGGCGAGGTTGGCGATCGAGCCGATGCCGTATTTGCCGATGGTGAAGGCCATGGCGCCGAAGGCGCCGATGGGTGCCGCCTTCATCAGGAGGGCGACGAGGCGGAAGATCGGCGTGGTCAGCGCCTGCAGGAAATCGACGACCGGACGGCCGCGATCGCCGACCATGGCCAAGGCTACGCCGAACAGGACCGAAAAGAACAGAACCTGCAGTATGTCGCCCTTTGCGAAAGCGCCGGTGATCGTATCGGGAATGATGTTCATCAGGAAGCCGACGATGCTGGTATCGTGCGCCTTTTCAGCGTAGGCCGTCACCTTTGTGGCGTCGAGGGTGGCCGGATTGATGTGCATGCCGGCGCCGGGCTGGACGACATTGGAGACGACGAGACCGACGACAAGCGCCAGCGTCGAGAACACCAGGAAGTAGATCATCGCCTTGCCGGCGACGCGGCCCACCTTCTGCAGGTCGGAAACGCCGGCGATGCCGGTCGCCACCGTCAGGAAGATCACCGGCGCGATCACCATCTTCACCAGCTTGATGAAGGCGTCGCCGAACGGCTTCATCGCCTCACCGGTTTCGGGATAGAAGTGGCCGAGAAGCACGCCGGCGGCGATCGCCGCCAGCACCTGCACATATAGATGCCGGTAGAAGGGAAGTTTGGCGCGCGGCTCGGCGGCAGCGAATGCTGTCTGCATGACGTCCTCCATTGTGCTCCGATCGAAAGCTCGACCTCCCGGAGCAATTGCATTGACCCCCAGCAGCCTCGCGACCGCTGAATTCGTGTTTGCAACTGCCGTGCCAGACTGCGTGGAAGAGAATTTCCCTTTCATTTTACTGAGTATTTTCGAACTCGTGGTTTCGTTTTCGCGCATAGAAAGTGCGGATATTCGCATAGCCGAATTGTGCTTTGTGCGAAATCATGCACAAATGGGTGATGCTGCAACGCCCCGCCGCTGCCTTGCCGTCGACGCCCGAGCAACTCGGCAGGCGGGCGCGCCGTGCCTGGCTGCTGTTTGCGGCCATCGCCCTCGCGATCGCCACGGCCGCACTTTACGGCGCCGGCCTCTATGGCCGCACCACGGAGCTTGGGACACTGGCGGCGCAAGGCCGCACCGACGCGCATCTGAAGGTCGCATTGCTGCGCGCTGTGCTGGAAAGCCCACGCGCCCTGCCCCTGCTGCTGTCCGAAGACCAGCAGGTGCGCGATGCGCTGGCGCAGAAAAGTGCTGCCGCAATCGATGTGCTGAACCGCAAGCTCGACGGGCTGGTCTCCGGCACCAAGGCTTCTGTGCTCTATGTCATCGGCCCCGACGGGCTGGCGATCGCCTCCAGCAACTGGCGCGACCCGATCAGCTTCGTCGGCAACGACTACCGGTTCCGCGATTATTTCTCCGCGGCGATGCAATCGGGAACCGCCGAATATTTCGCGCTCGGCAATGTCAGCAAACGCCCCGGCCTCTATATCTCGCGACGCGTCGGCGATGCTGCCGCACCGCTCGGCGTCGTCGTCGTCAAGGCTGAGTTCGACCAGCTCGAAGCCGACTGGCACGAGGTGAACCGCCCGGCCTATGTCAGCGACGAGCATGGCGTCGTCCTGATCACCAGCGTGCCGTCCTGGCGCTTCATGACGACGGCGCGGCTGACCGGGCCTGATCTTGCCGCCATTCAGAACAGCCAGCAGTTCGGCGACGCACCGCTGATGCCGTTGCCGATCACACGCCCGCAGGCTCTCAGCCCGGACGTGTCGATCGTCCACGCGGTGACGCCCGGCGGCAGCGACGCGGAATATCTCAGGCTTTCCACGCCGGTTCCTTCGACCCCCTGGCGGCTCGACTATCTCGTCCCGGCAGAAGTGCCGATCGCCGCCGCGGTCCGTGAAATGCGGCTCCTTGCGCTCGGCGTCATCGTTCCGTTGCTCGGCCTTGCTGCGTATCTGTTGTGGCGTCGGCAGTCGGCGCAGATGCGGATCGCCGCCGAACAGGCGGCGCGCACCGAGCTTGAACGCC
Organism: Mesorhizobium sp. M1322; assembly: GCF_040318085.1. Lineage (NCBI taxonomy): Bacteria > Pseudomonadati > Pseudomonadota > Alphaproteobacteria > Hyphomicrobiales > Phyllobacteriaceae > Mesorhizobium > Mesorhizobium sp. M1322. The sequence goes on along the minus strand of NZ_JAMYLP010000011.1, from coordinate 66,523 downwards.
GTGTCGTCGAACGGACCGAGGATCTGAGCCGCGCCCGCGACCGGCTGCAGGCCGAGATATCAGGCCACCGCAGTACAGAGGCCAAGCTGCAGGTGGTGCAGCAGGACCTGGTCCAGGCCAACCGCCTAGCCATCCTCGGCCAGGTTGCCGCCGGCGTCGCCCATGAGATCAACCAGCCGGTCGCCACCATACGCGCCTATGCCGACAACGCCCGCCTCTTCCTCGACCGCAAGCAGACTGCGCCTGCCGAGGAAAACCTCGGCGCCATCGCAGCACTTACCGAACGCATAGGCACCATCACCGAGGAATTGAAGGCCTTTGCCCGCAAGGGCCGCACTGCCGCCGAGCCTGTCGAATTGCGCGGCATCATCGAGGGCGCAGTGGTGCTCTTGAGAAGCCGCTTCGCCGGCCGGCTCGACGCGCTGGCCATCGACCTGCCGCCACCGAGCCTCAAGGTCATGGGCAACCGGGTCCGGCTCGAACAGGTGCTGATCAACCTCTTCCAGAACGCGCTTGAAGCGCTGGAAGGCCGCGACGACGCTCATGTGCGGGTTTCGGTCGAGGAGACGGCGGACGGCGTGACGGTCGGCGTGTCCGACAACGGACCCGGCATTCCGCCAGGGATTCTCAGATCGCTGTTCACGCCGTTCAACACATCCAAGGAAAAAGGCCTCGGCCTTGGTCTCGTCATCTCGAAGGATATCCTCGCCGATTATGGCGGGCGCATCGAGGTTTCGAGCGACGACAGCGGCACCCGCTTCACCATCCATCTCTTGAAAGCAGTGTAATGGCCAAGGCAGCATGATGAACGACGACGCAGCGCCGGTCATCCTGATCGATGACGACAGCGATCTTCTCAGAGCCACCGCGCAGACGCTCGAGCTTGCCGGTTTTTCGGTCTCCGCTTTTTCGGTGGCGGCCGAGGCCCTGGCCAGGCTCGACGCCGGTTTCGCCGGCGTGGTGGTATCGGATATCCGGATGCCTGAGATCGACGGCTTGCAGCTTTTCGACCGCGTCCTGCGGCTGGATGCGGACATTCCGGTCATCCTGGTCACCGGGCATGGCGACATTGCCATGGCGGTCAAGGCGATCAAGGACGGCGCCTACGACTTCATCACAAAGCCCTTCGCCGCCGACCGGCTGGTGCAGAGCGTGCGCCGCGCCGCGGAAAAGCGCCGCCTGGTGATGGAAAACCGCGCCTTGCGAGAGGCGGCCGGAGAGGCGCAGGACGGCCTGCCGCTGATCGGCCAGACGCCGGCAATGGAAAGGCTGCGCCGGACGCTGCGGCAGATCGCCGACACCGATGTCGACGTACTGGTGACCGGCGAAACCGGTTCCGGCAAGGAAGTGGTGGCGAGCCTCTTGCATCGCTGGAGCCGCCGCGCCAGGGGTAATTTCGTTGCGCTGAATTGCGGCACGCTGCCGGAGACAGTCATCGAGAGCGAATTGTTCGGCCACGAGGCCGGCGCCTTCACCGGCGCGCAGAAGAAGCGGATCGGCCGCATCGAGCACGCCAGCGGCGGCACGCTGTTCCTCGACGAGATCGAAAGCATGCCGGTCTCGACACAGGTGCAAATGCTGCGCGTGCTGGAGATGCGCGAGGTCACGCCGCTCGGCACCAACGAAATGCGGCCGGTCGACCTGCGCGTGGTTGCGGCCGCCAAGGTCGATCTCGGCGATCCGCGCCAGCGCGGCACGTTCCGCGAGGACCTCTACTACCGGCTCAACGTGGTGACGATCTCCATCCCGCCGCTGCGCGAGCGCCGCGACGACGTCGCCCTGCTGTTCTTCTATTTCGCCGAGCGCGCCGCCGCCCGCTTCCGGCGCCCGGTGCCGGCGGTGCCGGCCGCGGTGCACCGCCATCTCAGGGAGCATGACTGGCCGGGCAATGTGCGCGAACTCGCGCATTTCGCCGAGCGGCTTGTGCTTGGATTGGAGGAAGACGCTGGAACACCAGCCCCCGCCCCAGCCCAGCCGGATGCAGCCATGAAGCTTCCGGAGCGGCTGGAGCGCTACGAGGCCGACATCATCCGCGAGACGCTTGGCCGCAACGAGGGCGATGTCAGGCGCACGATCGAAGCGCTGGGGATTCCGCGCAAGACCTTCTACGACAAACTCCAGCGCCACGGCATCGTGCGCAGCGAGTTTTCCAGATAAAGGTCGCCCAGCGCGGCGGCTTCGATTGCCTCAGGCCTTCTTGCGGTAAGCCTCGAGTTCCGGATCGAGGTCGACGCTCACCGCATTGGTGAACACGGTCGTCGCCACCATGATGCCGGCGAACGCGACCAGATTGACGAGCAGCGGCTCATGGTAGCGGGCTTTCAGTTCGGCCCAGATCTCATCGGGAATGGCGTTGGCGTCAGTCGCGATGGCCTTGCCGAAGGCAATCAGCAGCGCTTCATCGGCCGTCGGCTCGATGCTCTCCGGATCGAGCCCCATATCGATCAGCGCGCGGCGAAAGAAGGTCACCGGCACCTCGGCCCGGCACGCCGCGGAAATCGTCAGCGAAAACAGCCAGATGGCGCGGTCGTTGAGATCAGGCCGCAGCAGGTCGCGCAAGGTGAACCACTCGGCGTAGATACGATGGGCAACCGGCGAATGCAGCAGGATGCGCTTCATGTTCGTCATCCGGCCGCGCAAGCGCAGTTCCTCGTCGTGCGCAGCGCGGATTTCAGGCGAGGCGATGTCATAGTCGATCGGGGAAATACGTGCCATGGGCGGCCTCGGAGGATACGTGAAATTGGCCAATGAGGGTGCGATCAGCCGGCGAGCGTGGTGACAAGCTCGGGCGTTTTACGCAGCGTGTTGCTGACAGTGCAGATCGTTTCGGCGTCCTCGACGATCCGCCTTTTCGTGGCCTCGTCGAGATCGCCCGATATGTCGAGTGTGATCATGAACTGGCCGATGCGGGAAACGTCGCCCGCCGCCTTCTCGCCGCTCACATCGGCGCGGACCTCGCCGAGGCTGGCAACGACACCCATGCGCGTGGCAGCGATGCGCGCGCTCAGCACCATGCAGGCGGCCACGGAGGCATAGAGAAGGTCGAGCGGATTGAATCCCGGCGCGCTGGCACCGGTCACGACGTCGACCATGCCGCCGGTCGGCGTGGTGACGACCGGCAAGCTGCCCGGCGACAGCACGGCAACCGCGCCGGTGGTTCGGGTCCTGACCTTGAGCTCACTCATTCGCAAATATCCTTCCGGCCGGCCGGGCATGGCGTTGCCCATGCGTGCTCGAGGCCGGATACCGCAGCATCCGCCAACGATCGTCAAGGTAGCCGGTTCAGCAGTGCTGCTTGAGCTCCCCACTATGCGTCAAACACCCATGTCTTGCGTACCAAAAAGATCGCGCCGGACCCGATTCCGGTCTTCGGGGTCATGCGCTAGACTGGTTGCAACCGCAACCGGGCCGCCACCTCCATGATTGTCCAGACCTGCATCAATGGCGCGCGCAGCGCCGACTTCCACCCGCAACTGCCGCTTGACGCGGACGCCATGGCACGCGACGGCGCCTCTTGCGTGGCCGCAGGTGCGGCCGAGCTGCATGTCCATGCGCGCGGGCTCGATGGCCGCGAAAGCCTCGCGCCCGAGGCGATGGACCGGACCATGCTGGCGCTGCGCCGCGCCTGCCCGGGAACGCTGATCGGCGTGTCGACCGGCGCCTGGATCGAGAACGATGACGAGCAGACGCTTGCCGCGATCACCGGCTGGAGCGAGCTGCCCGACTATGCCTCGGTCAATCTCAGCGAGGATGCCGCGCCCGAGGTCATGCAAAGCCTGCGGCAGCGCGGCATCGGCATCGAGGCCGGGCTCGCCTCCACCACTGATGCCGAGCGCCTGGTCCGCCTCGACCGTGGCAGCCAGGTGCTGCGCATCCTGATCGAGATCTCGGAGCAGGAACTGGACGTAGGGCTGGGAGTCAGCGACGGCATCGTGGCGGTGCTCGACCGTGCCGGGATGCGTCGCGCCATCTTGCTGCACGGCGCCGACGCCACTGTGTGGCCGTTCGTGCACAGGGCGGCGGAGCGGCGCTGGTCGACGCGTGTCGGGCTGGAAGACGGCAAGCAGCTTCCGGACGGCACTACGGCATCAGGCAATGCCGCACTGACGGCTGCTGCCGTCGCGATCTTCCAGGCCGGTCGCTGATTCATCGCACAGGTTTCCTGACCATGATCGTTTCGGGATCCTGCGTCAGGCCACGTCCCGCAAACACGGCGTCGCCGACTTGGCACGGTCCTCGTGAAGCGCGAAACCCGCGGCGCCCGGGTCGCCCAGTTCGGAGCGGAGTTGCATGCTCGGGATGTGATAGTCCCCGCCATTCTGCTGCCGATAGGGAATGGGCCGGATTGTCTCGAGCGTCCGCATCCTTTCGCGCAAGCGCTCCGCGACAGGCTCGAAATCGGCCTCCCCGAAACGATCCACTCTGTAGACCACGAACGGCGGAAGCACGTCGTAGCCCGGATAATAGAGAATCCCGTGATTGATCGGGAACAACAGGTCGTCGATCGGGCCGTTGACACCTCGGGCGGAGTAATGCTCCTCCCAGCCGCCAGTGGTCACGATCAGCATCGCGCGCTTGCCGGCGAGCGTTCCTTCGCCAAAGCGGTCACCCCATCGCTTCTCGCTGTGCTCGCCGACGCCATAGGCAAAGCCGTAGGCATACACCCGGTCGACCCAGCCCTTGAGGATCGCCGGCATGGCGTACCACCACAGCGGGAACTGGAGGATCAGCGTGTCGGCCCACAGCAGCTTGTCGATCTCCGTTTTGACGTCATCGGTCAAAGTGTTGGTCGCAAAAGCTTTTTTGGAGGCCCCAGCCGGCAGGAAGCGTGCTTCGGGCGGCCACGACGGAAAATCGGCACGGTCCACCTCGGATTTCCAGCCATCGGCATAGAGGTCCGATATCAGCACCTCGTGGCCCTGGGCCTCGAGTTCCCTGATGGCGACGTCACGCAGTGCGCCGTTGAGCGAACGCGGTTCAGGATGAGCAAAAACAAGCAGGACTTTCATGGGTCAACTCCGAAGAAGGACAATGAACGCTAAAGGTAGCCAGCGCCGGGTTGATCCACTATATCTAGACAATGCATAAGATTAAGCCGAATAATGGATAAATCTGATGTGACCCTCGAGCGCATGCGCACCTTCGTCCGCGTCGCCGAGCGCGGCAGCCTGTCGGCGGTGGCGCGCGAACTCGGAGTTGGGCAGTCGACGGTCACACGGCATCTGCGCGAGCTTGAGGAGGCCATCGGCGTGCCGTTGCTCAGCAGGACCACCCGGCGTGTGACGATGACCGATGAAGGCAGCCGTTACTATGCCGACAGCGTCCAGATCCTGCGCCTCGTCGAGCAGGCCGGCGATGAGGCGCGAGGCACGCGCGGCGCGTCGGCCGGCACGATCCGGATATCCTGCACGGCGGCGCTCGGGGTCCTGCACGTCAGCCGGCTGATCTTCGCCTTCCAGGACCGCTATCCGGACATCGGGATCGATCTCAGCCTCACCGATGAGCGCATCGACCTGGTGCGGGAGGGCGTCGACATCGCGCTTCGCCTCGGTCCGCTCACCGACAGCTCGATGAAACTGCGGGCGCTCGGCCAGTCCCGGCGTCTGCTGGTGGCGGCGCCGGCCTATCTGGCGGCGCGGGGCAGACCGGCTGTCCCGCAGGATCTGCCTGGCCATGAAGGCATCCGGATGTCGAACATCGCCGGAAGCGACACGCTCGCCCTGCAGGGGCCGGACGGTGAATGCCATGCGGTGCCTTTTGGTGGCCGATTTCGGGTCGACCACGGGCTTGCTGCGCGCGAAGCGCTCGTCGCCGGGCGCGGCATCGCACCTGCCCATCACTGGCTTGTCGACGATCTCCTGGTGGCCGGCCGGCTGGAAGTGATCCTGCCAGACTACGCCCCGCCTCCGGTACCGCTGAGCATGCTGATCGTCCCGGAACGCGCGGGCATTGCTCGGGTCCGGCTGCTGGTCGACTTTCTCGCCGAGCGGATCGGCGGCACTCCAGGGATCGAGAAGCCGCGTTAGTCGACTTGCCCTCAGCCGGTCACGACACCGGCAAGGCCCTCCCCGCCTCCCGGGATATACCATTCGGCCTTGTTGACAGGCGGCCGAACGCTCTTGCGATTTCAAAAGATACACCCTAAGCTGTTTTCATATCAGAAAGAAAACTCCATCATTTTTTTCCATTTATGAAAGCCTGAGCGTTTGCGGGAACATCTCGATCAGACCGACCGGCGACTGGTCAAGCTGCTGTCGCAGGATGCGCAGCTTGGCGTCAATCGCCTCGCCGAGAAGATGGCCGTCTCGGTGCCTACGGTGCGTATGCGCTTGCGCAACCTCTTGGACCGCAACCTGCTCAAGATCGTCGGGCTGCTTAACCTGACCGAGCGCCCCGAACTGATCTCGGCCATCGTCGGCATCAATGCGCAGGGGCGCGGCCGGGCGCGGGAACTGGCGCAGCGTATCTGCGAGCTGCCTTTCGTGAACTCGGCCTCCGTCGTCACCGGACGCTTCGACATCATCGTCGACGTTACCGTGGCCGGCGATGTCGCCGATCTCTACCGCGTCACCAGCGAGCTGATCCCCGGCGCGGGCGAGCCGGGCGAAGTCGTGCGCAGCGAGACCTTCGTCGTCATGGCCTCCTGCAACAAATGGGTCAGCCTGCCGGAAGGCTGCTGGTCGGACGAGAGCAAGCGCGACGAAACTGGGCGGCACGAAACCGGCCGAAAGGAAATACCATGAAGATCGCGGTTCTCGGCGGCCTCGGCCTGCAAGGCCGGGCGGCGATCGCCGACCTCGTCGCCAGCGCCGGTGTCGAAGAGGTCGTCTGCGTCGACACTGCGCCGGACGGTGCGGCCCGACTTGACGGCCTGACCGACCTTGCCCGCGTGCGCTTCGTCGTGCCCGACGGCTCGATCGGTCCAGTATTGGCGGAGGTGCTGACGGGTGTCGACGCCGCCATCGACCTGTTGCCGCAGCCGCTGATGCGCGAGGCGGTGCTGGCCGCGATCGCGACGCGCACGCCGCTGGTCACCACCAATTACGGCAAGACGATCGCCGACCTTGCCCCGGCGGCGGAAAAAGCCGGCGTCTCGATCATGACCGAATGCGGGCTCGACCCCGGCATCGACCTGGTGCTCTACGCGCGGGCCGCAAGGCAGTTCGACGCCATCACCGCGATTGATTCCTATTGCGGCGGCATCCCCGAACCGAAGGCGATGGCCAAGCCGCTGTGCTACAAGGTGAGCTGGAACTTCGACATGGTTCTGGTCAGCCAGAATCGCGACAGCGTGCTGGTCGAGGACGGCCAACGGGTCGAGGTGCCGGCCGGCCAGCAACACGATAATCGCTTCATCCATCAGATCGAGGTCGAGGGGCTGGGCAGGTTGGAAGCCTTCCCAAATGGCGACGCGCCACATTATGCCGGCATGCTTGCCGCCGCCAAGGGGTTGCAGCGCTCCGGCCGCTATTCGCTGCGCTGGCCGGGCTGGTCGGCGTTCTGGGCGCCGCTGAAGGAACTCGGCTTCCTTTCCGAAGACAAGGTGCCCGGCGTTGGCGCCAGCCCACGCGAGTTTCTCGGCCGGCTGCTCGGCCCGCAACTGCAATATGGCGCCGATGAGAAAGACCTTTGCGTGATGCGCAATGTCTTTACCGGCACCCAAGGCGGTCGCCGCAAGACAGTGACGTCGGACCTGATCATCGAACGCGATCTCGCCTCCGGCCTGTTCGGCATGAGCCTAGGTGTCGGCTATCCCGCCAGCATCGTGGCGCAGATGCTGGCGCGGGGCGAGATCACCGAGCCCGGCCTGCTCAACCCGCTGCTGCATGTGCCCGACGACCGCTTCCTCGACGAACTGGCCCGGCGCGGTATACGGGTATCCGAAACGACCAGCTGGGACTGAAGGATTTTCGAACGGTGGCCGCCGCCGGCAACGGCGCTGCTGCTCAAAAAGCACCCCCAAGGGGTGGAACAACAAAGTGGAACAACAACGACAACAAGGAGGAATGCCCAATGAAGATTGCCAAGCTTTTCATCGCAGGCCTTGCGCTCGCCGGCCTCACTGCCGCCGCCAGTGCCGGAACGCTCGACGAGATCACCAAGCGCGGCGAGTTGCGCGTCGCCGTTCAGACGCAGGGACCGCCCTTCTCGCTGGTGGGTGCTGCCGGCGAGCGCACCGGCAGCTCGGTCGAGCTTGCCGAACTGATGGCCAAGGAAATGGGCGTCAAGATCACCTTCCTCGATTTCGATTGGGATGGGCTGATCCCGGCGCTGCTGTCGGGCAAGGCCGATCTTCTGGTCGCCGACATGACGCCGACGCTGGCGCGGGCGATGAAGGTCGCCTTCACCAAGCCTTACATGTACACGGGCAGCACCGTCTTCACCAAGGCCGACGGCAAGTTCAAATCCACCGAGGATTGCAAGGCCAAGGGTACCAAGATCGCCGTGCTGCTCGGCGCCACCGGCGAGAAGGAGGCCAAGAAGGCCTTCCCCGATGCCGACATCAAGAGCTACAAGGGCGGCGGCCCGCTGCTGCTCGACGCCGTCAACAACGGCCAGGCCGATTGCGGCGTCAACGACGTCTCTGCGGTCAAGGGCCAGTCGACCGCCTACCCGGCCGGCAGCTTCACGATCATGCCGGACATGCTGTCGAAGGAGCCGCTGGCCTTCGCCACGCGCTATGACGAACAGGATCTGCTGAACTGGATGAACCTGTTCCTCGACCAGGTCAGCCTCGACGGCCGCCTGCAGAAGAACCTCGACTACTGGGTCAATTCCGACGACTGGAAGAAAGACCACTAAGCAGCAATAGACCCGAACGGCTTCGCGCGCCGCGAAGCCGTTCGGAATCCGTTTCGCCCGGGGGAAATCCGTCCAGCGATGCTCGAAAATTTCAGCTTCCGCACCATCGTCGAATATCTGCCTTTGTTCGGGCAGGGCCTCGTCACGACCGTGTGGCTGTCTGTCCTCTCCTTTGCCGGCGCACTCGCCGTCGGCATCGTTCTCGCCGCCATGAACCTGCAGCGCGGACGGCTGTTCCGCATCCCGGCCAAAGCCTATATCGACGCGGTGCGCGCCACGCCCTTGCTGGCGCAGCTCTATTTCCTCTATTTCGGCCTGCCCCGGCTCGGCATCATCCTGCCTGAGCTCGTCGTCGGCATCCTCGCTTTGTCGTTGAACAGCGGCGCCTATGTCGCCGAGATCATTCGCGCCGGCATTCTGTCGATCCCGCGCGGCCAGGTCGAGGCCGGTGTCGCCTCGGGGATGACCTATGTCCAGCGCATGCGCCTGGTCATCCTGCCGCAGGCGTTCAAGGTGACGATCCCGCCGCTGCTCGGGCAGGCGATCGTGCTGGTCAAGGATTCCGCTCTGCTGTCGCTGATCGCGGTCGCCGAACTGACGCGCGCCGGACAATTGCTCGCCTCCGACCGCTTCATGCCGGCGGAAGGTTTTATCACCATCGCCGCCTTCTACCTCCTGCTCTATTACGGGCTGAAGGGACTGGCGGCACTGTCCGGGCGCTGGCTCGGCCTAGCGGGGGCACGGACATGATCTGGCAGCAGCTGCAAAGCCTCGCCGGCAGCTATCCCCTCGCTTTGCGCGGCCTCGGCATGACCGTGATGCTGTCGCTGATCAGCCTGGTGCTGGGCACGTTGATCGGCTTTGGCCTCGGCATCCTGCGGACCGGCGGCAACCGGCTGATCAGCGGTGCGATCGGCGCCTGGGTCGACCTGATCCGCGGCACGCCGTTCCTGGTGCAGATCTTCCTGATCTTCTTCATCCTGCCGGAGCTCGGCATCGAGCTGGACGCCTTCACCGCCGGTATCATCGCGCTGACCAATCTGGCCGCCTGCTTCATCTGCGAGATCGTCGTCGCCGGCATCCGCTCGGTGCCGACCGGCCAGGTCGAGGCGGCGCTGGCGTCCGGCCTGTCGCGTTGGCAGCGCATGCGCCAGGTGGTGCTGCCGCAGGCGATGCGCATCGTGCTGCCGCCGCTGGTTGGGCAGTATGTGCTGCTGATCAAGGATTCTTCGGTCGTTTCGGCCATCGGGCTCACCGACCTCACCCGCGTCGGCTGGCTGGTGGTGCAGCGTGTGCCGAACGGCCTGCTGGTCTTCTTCCTCGTCGGCCTCGGCTATTTCATCGTCTGCTATCCCTTGATCATGCTGGCCCGCCGGCTGGAACAGCGCATGGGTGCGGCCCATGGCGAGGTGCAGTTATGACGTCGAACCGCAGCAAAAATGGTACCGGCATGATCGAGTTTCGCGGCGTCAACAAATGGTTCGGCGCGCTCAATGTGCTGAAGGATATCACGCTCAGCGTCGAACCACGCGAGGTGGTCGTTGTCTGCGGCCCGAGCGGCTCGGGCAAGAGCACCTTGATCCGCTGCATCAACGGGCTGGAGACGATCCGCGACGGCGACCTGGTGGTCGACGGCCAGCGCCTGGGCGACCCCGCCACCAACATGACGCGGCTGCGCACCGAGATCGGCTTCGTCTTCCAGTCGTTCAACCTATACCCGCACAAGACCGCGCTCGAGAACGTGACGCTGGCGCCTATCCATGTGCGCAAGATTCCGCGCGCTGAAGCCGAGAAGGCCGGGCGCGAGCTGCTTGCCAAGGTCGGCCTTGCCGACAAGGTCAACGCCTATCCGGCACAACTCTCCGGCGGTCAGCAGCAGCGCGTGGCGATCGCGCGCTGCCTCGGCATGCGCCCCAAGATCATGCTGTTCGACGAGCCGACCTCGGCGCTCGACCCCGAGATGATCTCGGAAGTCCTCGACGTCATGGTCGCGGTGGCCGAGGAAGGCATGACCATGATGGTGGTGACCCACGAGATGGGTTTTGCCCGCAAGGTCGCCCAGCGCGTGGTGTTCATGGATGCCGGCGCCATCGTCGAGAGCGGCACGCCCGACGAGTTCTTCTCGCACCCCAAGACCGACCGCAGCCGCGCCTTTCTCAGCAAGATCCTGCGGCATTAGGGCCTAACTCAACTCAGTTGGCTGCCGCCGATAGCCGAGATGGGTGGAATGTTGCCATTCGCCTCGTCAATGGGGGACGAGCAAGTGGCGCCAAGAGTGTCTCCGACGGCGCTACATCCAGTGGCGCTTCAGATATTCCTCGAACATCGGCACCGTGAAGGCGATATCGCCGTGCGCGGGGCTGTAGATCATGCCCTTGTTGATGATCGTCGCCCTCCTCGGCCCAAGGGCCGTGAGCTTTTCTCCCAGCACATCGGCGACGTCCGAGGATCGATATGGACCGGTTCCGAGCGTGGCCATCGCGATGACATACTCGCGCTCCTTCGGAGTCAGCCTGTCAAACCGGACTTTGAAGAACCCCTCGTCCAGACGCTTCAACGCCGCAGCAGCTGCGGCAACAACATTGTCAGCGTTGATCGGCGAGTCTTGCGCTGCGTTCCACGCTTGATAGCCCCATTCCTGAAGGAAGTACGGGTACCCCTTGGTGCTCTGCACAATAGCGGAGAGTGCGGCTTGGTCGATCGTTTCTCCCTCTGCCTCGATTGGCTGTCGGATCGCCTCCTCGGCTGCGGTGATATCAAGCGCATCAACCTTTGGAAAGATAAACAGTCTTTCGGCGTAGGATTTCGCATCTCCCGACAACGCCGCGATCTGAGGCAAACCCGCGCCGAAGAAGAGGACGGGAAGGGACTTCTGGTTGATCCGATGGATAGCGACAATAAGTGCCGCAAGCTCTTCGGCGGAGAGGTACTGCACTTCGTCAACCAGAAGGGTCCACCCCCTCCCAGCGGCCTGGGCTGCCTGTCCCACTCGCAAAAAGAGATCCGCGATGTCATATTCGATGTTGCCGCTATCGGCGACGCCGGGTTCGGGATCGACAGCAATCGCGACGTCGCCCACCTCGATCTTGAAGGCACTCGCAAACCCACGCAACGCGCGCAGCGCCGAGTAGGTCGCTGCCTTCGCGCCCTCCACAACGGACAGTCGGCGCAAGACTTGGTGCATCCGCGGGTACAAGAGCTCTACGAGAGACCTATCTTCTGGCGCCTCGACAAACGAGGTGAGGTGACCATGGCCTTCAGCGATCTCTTCGATCTTGTTGAGAAGCACTGTCTTGCCTACCCCTCGCAACCCCAGGAGCATCTGCGATTGCGATGGCTTTCCAGCTAGAACTCGCTGCAATGCGATGTCCGCGGTCGAAATTATGTTGTCACGGCCGGCAAGCTCGGGAGGCTGGGAGCCCGCTCCAGGGGCAAATGGGTTTCGAACGGCGTCCAAGCTATACCCCTTTATAAGCAACTATATCCCGATCCTCATATATTCGCTTATACATCATTATAATCGCATATCAATCGTCTCGTCGCCGCGGTCTATGAGGAGCAACCCTTCCTGTCCCATGAGACAGACGCAACTGGGCCACGCGATTGCAGCGGCATGTCCGCTTTGGGTCATGGGCGTGACTTCGGCCGAGCGCGAACGATCTTCCGCTTAGGGTCGAATTCGGTCGTTCAGAGTGATTGGGTTTGATGCTAAAACGTCAGCCTGCCCTGGCCGGCGTCTTCAGCCGGACGTCTGCAGAGGCTCAGTGCGGACCTCGAGAGCGGCACGCCCGACGAGTTCTTCTCGCATCCCAAGACCGACCGCAGCCGCGCTTTCCTGAGCAAGATCCTGCGGCATTAGCGTTCTAACTCAACTCAGTTGGCTGGTCAGTTGGCCGGCTGCCGATGGCCGAGATGGGTGGATAGTGTCGAAAAGTCCGTAACTATGCCCATTGGGACGCTTGGGTAGAACATCATTTGGCGATGCCGGAAGCGAAGCTCGTCGCCTGAAGCATTGCAGGGCTATTTGACCTTGATAACAACCTTGCCCTTGGCGCGGCCCTGCTCGATATAGGCCAAGGCCTCATTGGTCTGCTCAAACGGGAAGACCCGATCTATGATCGGGCGGATAATGCCCGACTCGATGAGAGACGTGATTTTGGTCAACTGCTCCCCATTGGCCGCCATGAACAGGAACGAATATCGGACATCTGCGCGTTTGGCCCGCCGCCTGATGCCGGCGCTCAAAACGCGCATGACCAAGTTCAGCACCACGCTCAGACCCTTCTCCCTGGCAAACGCAGCATCGGGCGGACCGGAGATCGAAACGGCAAGGCCACCTGGTTTCAACACACGCAGCGATTTTTCGAGCGTCTTGTTGTCCTGGCTGTTCAGGACGACGTCGTAGCCCGAAAGGACTTTCTCGAAGTCATCCTTCTTGTAGTCGATGATGACATCGGCGCACAGATTCCTGACCATATCCGTGTTGGACGCGCTTGTTGTCGTGGCGACCGTCGCGCCGAGGTGCTTTGCCAATTGAATGGCGAATGTCCCCACCCCGCCGGAACCAGCCTGAATGAAGATTTTCTGTCCTTTCTTCAGCTTCGCCCTCTCAACCAGCGCCTGCCAGGCGGTCAGCCCCACCAGCGGAATGGACGCAGCCTCTTCCATACTGAGGTTCTTCGGTTTCAGGGCCACGTCCGCATCATTTATGGCGATGTACTCGGCGAAAGCCCCGATCCGCCCGTCGCGTGGTCGCGCATAGACCTCGTCGCCCGGCTTGAACTGTCGGACTTTCGAGCCGACGCGAATGACCGTTCCGGCCACGTCATGGCCTGCAACCAAGGGCCGGCGATAGGGCAGGATGAGTTTGAATTCTCCATCCCTGATCTTGGAGTCCAGCAGATTGACGCTGGCGGCACGGATCTGCACCAGCACGTCATTCTCCCCTACTTCCGGCTCCGGAACCTCTCCAAGCCGCAGGGGAGCGTTCTTTGCGTATCGATCGACGATGAAGGCCTTCATTGTAGCTTTCCCAAATTGAGGAGACCCGGAGCGCGCTCGGGGCGCCATCTCCGATGCGTTGCCCTATTGCATTACGTTCATTTAATGATAATATGATCGTAATGCAATAGATGATCGAAGGAGAAAAAACATGCGCTACGAGAAGGGCAGGAAGGACGCATCGCGGCAGCGGATCATGGATGTGGCGACCGAACGGTTTCGTTCCGACGGCATCGCTGCATCAGGTCTGGCCGGCATCATGGGCGAGGCGGGACTGACCAATGGAGCTTTCTATCCCCATTTTCCGTCCAAGGCAGCGCTGGTGCGTGAGAGTGTGGCCGCCGCCCTGGAGGTTCAGGCGACCCAGATTCAGGAACTATTGGCCGCCGGTGGCCCGTCAATGGCCGTCGACGCGTATCTGTCGGCGGAACACCGAGACAATCCAGGCAAAGGTTGCGCTTCAGCCGCGCTGTTGCCCGAAATTGCGCGTGAGCCGGCCGAGACGCGCCAGGTTTACGCCGAACACCTGCTCAAGCTCGTGCGCCAGGTGGCGGCCGAACTTACGCCCGACGCCCGCGACCCCGAAGATGTCGCGTTCGGCGTCTTCGCGACCCTGATCGGCACGCTTGAGCTGTCGCGCGCGGTGAACGGAACCGAACTGTCCGATCGCATTCTTGAGGCTGGCTCGGTGGCGGCGAAGGCGCTGCTCCAGCCCCGCGAGAACGACAAGCCACAAGAAAGGAAACCATCATGAACGTGCATCAGCTATCGCGGCCTGCCGCGATCATCAAACACAGGGACGTGCCGACGAAAACGGTCGACGTCGGCGGTACGAAATTCGCCTACCGGGAGCTCGGACCCACAACCGGGGTACCGGTGATCTTTCTTACCCATCTGAGTGCGGTTCTCGACAATTGGGATCCCCGGGTCGTCGATGGTATTGCCGCAAAACGGCGAGTTATTACCTTCGACAACCGTGGTGTTGGTGCATCTGGCGGCTCCACTCCCAACACGGTGGAGGCGATGGCCCGCGACGCGATCGCCTTCATCCGCGCCCTCGGTTTCGAACAGGTCGATCTGCTCGGCCTATCTCTTGGCGGCTTCATCGCCCAGGCGATTGTTCAACTGGAACCTAATCTGGTTCGCAAGATCATCCTCGCGGGAACCGGCCCAGCCGGAGGTGCCGGCATCGACAGGGTGACGTTCGTCACCATCTTCGACATGATCCGCGCCGCGCTGACTATCAAGGACCCAAAGAACTACCTCTTCTTCACCCAAAGCCCCAACGGCAAGAAGGCGGCGCGCGAGTTTCTGCAGCGATTGAAGGAACGGACCAATGACCGCGACAAGCCCATCGCGCTCGGCGCCTTCAACCAGCAGCTCAAGGCTGTCCGTGCCTTTGGCCGGGAGCGCCCTGCCGACCTATCGCGTATCCGGCACCCGGTCCTCGTGGTGAATGGCGATCACGACAGAATGGTGCCCACCAGCAATTCCGTCGACATGGCACGGCGCTTTCCCAATGCCGAGCTGGTCCTGTACGAGGACGGCGGGCATACGGCCATTTTCCAGTATCACGACGCCTTCGTGGAAAAGGCCCTGGACTTCCTCCAGGCCTAGCGCATCGGCCCGAAAATCGGAATCGATTTTCGGAAAGCACGATGCGCAGTTTCAAAAGTGCTAGAGCGAACTTTGTGCGTCAAGGTGGACGCACGTCGCTCTAGCGGCGGCCGCCTGGTCCGATCCAATCGATAGCTGATCGCAGAACATGGGCACGGCGCGTGACCATGGCTGGCTCCTTTCAGCGAACGACATCAATGAGTATCCGCATGGGCCCTCAGCTCTGCCCTCTTCTCGTCGGAGACGACGGCAAGGTCCAGCACCTTCTGCAGTTCGGCGGCATGGCGGAATGACGGTTCGGCCTGCACGCCGCTGCGCACCGCATCGACAAAGCGTTGGTAGTTGGTCGGCACCGTTCCGGCATCGAGAACCTGCCATTTGGCGTTCTCGATGTTCTCGCCCATGCAAACTTTCAGCTCCGAGCCGTTCAGATTGTGCACGACTTCGATGCCACCCTTGTCGCCATAGATGCGCAGCCGCAATTCGTTGAGATGGCCGGTTGCCCAGCGGCTGGCATGGACGACGCCGAAGGCGCCGTTGCTGAAATCCAGCGCCATGGTGAAACTATCGTTGGCGTCGAGCTCGTACTCGCCAATCCGGTTGCCGGGCGCCTTGTCGAAGGACTTGAGGCGGCAGAACACATGGTCGATGTCGAGCGCCGCGCCATAGCTGGCGAAATCGAGGATATGGATGCCGACATCGCCCAGCACGCCATTGGAGCCATGGCCGCGTGACAGCCGCCACAGCCATTTCGGATCGGTGCGCCAGTCGCCCCAGAATTTGGACACCAGCCAGCTCTGCAGATAGGACGCCTCGATATGCCTGATCTGGCCGATTTCGCCGGCTAGCACCATGGTGCGCGCCTTCTGCAGCGGGGCGACGTTGCGATAGGTCAGGTTGACCATGTTGATGATGCCGGCTTGCTCGGCGGCATCGGCCATTTCATTGGCCCTCTGGTAATTTTCGGCCAGCGGTTTTTCGCATAGCACCGGCTTGCCCGCCGCGATCAGCCTCATGGTGGTCGGATGGTGGATGCGATCCGGCGTTACGTTCGCCACCGCGTCGAACTTGTCCCATGCGAGCGCGTCTTCCAGCGACGCGAACCGATTGGGAATACCGTAGATGTCCGAAAACTTGTCGACACGCGCGCGGTCGAGATCGACGGCGCCGATCAGTTCGACGCCCTCGATCTTGCTGAATTGCCTGGCGTGCTCTTCCGCCATCCAGCCGGTGCCGAGTATCAGGAGACGCATGATTCTTATCCTTAGAACAGGGCTCTATCTTCTTGTTTGACGATGGATTTTCCGAACCGAAGGTTCGGGACCATGGTTCTAGCGAAAACCGGCTTCGCCCTTGGCGTGGAGTTTTCCGCCGCGCTCGACGATTGGCTCGAGCGCCTTTTCCACCGGCACGTTCGGCGCGTCGAGGATGGCTGGATTTGAGCCCTGCGGGTTGTGCGCCCATTTCACCGCATTGCGCAGCACCTTCTGGACGGTAGCGTCGTGATAGGTCGGATAGGTTTCGTGGCCAGGCCTGAAATAGAAGATATTGCCGGCGCCGCGGCGCCAGGTCAGCCCCGACCGGAACACTTCGCCGCCCTGAAACCAGGAGATGAAAATCGTTTCCAGCGGCTCCGGCACGGCGAACTGCTCGCCATACATCTCCTCGTTCTCGAGCTCGAAATACTCGCCGATCCCGGCAGCGATCGGGTGGTTGGGGCTCGTCACCCAGAGCCGCTCGCGCTCGCCGGCCTCGCGCCATTTCAGCGTGCAGGGCGTACCCATCAGCGTCTTGAATATCTTCGAGAAATGGCCGGAGTGAAGGACGATCAGCCCCATACCTTCCCAGACCCGGCGCGCCACGCGCTCGACGACTTCGTCCGCGACGGCGCCATGGTCCTTGTGCCCCCACCACACGAGCACATCGGTTCGCGCCAGACGGTCGGCCGGCAGGCCATGGTTCGGCTGCTCGAGCGTCGCCCACGACACGGAAATTTCGGGATCGAGCTTCAGGGCGTCGGCGATCGTCGCGTGCATGCCCTCGGGGTAGATCCCCGCGACCACCTCATTGGTCCGCTCGTGGATATTCTCGCCCCAAACGACAGCGCGTATAGTCATGACATCCTCTTGATTGGTTGAAGCCGCCGCCCCGGTCCGGTCAGTCATAGTATCCCTAGGCAGGATTGAAAACGATTTCGAGGCCGGCTGCTGACAATCTGTCGGGAAATTCGGCGACGCCGGCGGGACAGCTCCCCCTCTGTCCTGCCCTCTGTGCCACCACTTGGCATCTCCCCACTTGGGGAGAGATTGGATGTCACGCCGGCTTTCGCAAATCGCCAACGCTGCAGGAGTGAGTGGAGCGCGGAAGCTGCCCCACTTGTGGCGGCGATGTCCGGCAGGACAGAGGGGTGCGCGAAGGATCGCTGCAGAACGCTTCCTTCTACGCCGCCGCAGATGGTCAGGCGCCGCGTCCCTCCGACGCGACCTGCATCAGCGCTTTGGTCAGCCGCGCACGACGAGACGCTTGATCTTGCCCTTCTTGAAGGCGGCGAGGAAGCGGGCATAGTCCTTGAAAACGACGCAGCCGCTCGATTCCCCGCGGCGGCCGCGCAGCAGGTAGGTGTGCGCAAGAAAGCCGTCGCGGCCAAATTTGTTCTTGCCGTCGATAGGAGTGAGACGCAGCGCCTCGACGCCATGGAAGCGCGATTCACGCAGCCTCAGATCGTAGGTGTGGGGCGGCGTCGGGCCGGCATTCTTCCGGTTGGCGTAGCGCGGCTGGTCGGCCATCGAGCCCAGTCCCGAATGCGCCTCGAGCCGCGAGCCGTCCGGCATATAGACGGTTTTCGACGAGATGTCGTAGACGGCGACGCCGCTGCCTGGCTTGGTGAACAGGTTGCGGAAGGCCCCGCCGCCCGCCGGGCTGTCGGGTTTGGCATAGGCCAGCATGTCTGCGGCCTTCGACCGCTTGGCCGGCTTGCCCCGGCTGCCTTGCACGCCCGGGCTGCCTTGCATGCCCGGGCTGCCCTGCTTGGCTTGCAGGCTTGGCATCGCCGCCGGTGACGAACTTCTCGGCGACAAGGCCGGCGCCCGGGGCATCTCGACCTGCGGAGCGTCCGCGATCGGCGCCTTGGTGGATTTGGGCGGCTGAGACTGGGCCTTGGCGGGCTTCGATGCCTGGACCTTGGGCGTTTTGGCCGTGGGTGCCTCGACCTCGGGCGCCTCTGACTGATCGATTTCCGCCCGCGAGCGGAAGGTCGGCAGCGGAATGCTATCGGGCATATCGTCTTGCGGCGGCAGCGACGCCCCCTGAACCTCAGCCCCCTGCGGCTCCTGTGAAGAAGCAGGCTCGCTCGCCGCAACAGCTGGCGGAAGCACGTCGATCATCTCTTCCGGCAATGCATTCGCAAGCGCCAGCGCCAGACGGGAGGATCGTTCGGATTCGGCAATCTCGGGCCCGAAGCGCGCGGCCGCGGGACCATGCTGATCGGGCAGGCGCACCGGCTCCGCAAAGCGCGCGCCTGTTGGCACACTGGCGACAGCAAAAGGGGCGCCCGCGCCGGAGGCTCGGGCAAAGGCAGCAGCAAGCTTTTGCGGCGACAGCGCGGCTTTCGCCACCACGCTGTCGAAGCGCGCTTGCGGCGAGATTTCTGCGACAACCGGCACGGTATTCGGCTTCGCTAACGGCTTGAGACGCGCCATCTTGCCTTCATGCACGAAGCTCGCAGCGGCCTGCGCGCAGCCGGCATCGCATCGGCTGAGCAGCGCCGCCTGACGCTGCCGGCTGGCCGCCAGCGACGGCGCCGGTGAACTGGCCCACGAATTGGCCCATGAATTGGCAACGGTGTGTCGGGGATCGGCGAGCGCCATGGAGCGCGGCGCAAGCAGGCTTTGCGGAAGACTGTTGGAGGCAGTGGTGAGCGACGTTCCCACCGAATGGAGGCCGGCCACGGTCGCCACCGACCACAGAGCGATCACAACGCCAACAACGGGAATCGCGGCCCAGCGCCGGCCGGGCCTCATCGAGGGCAATCCACTATCAGGATTGTCACCCCGGTTATTCAAACGCATCAACGCCATACAACCAAACCTCAATCGGCCTTGCGGCATGCGGGCTCGCAGCCGTCACAATCACAGATGCCTGGTGCTCCCCGGCACGCTTCACGTCTGTTGCCGATTGAATCAAAAGATGGACAAACTTGGTTAACCAATCCCTCTACCGATCGCCAATTAGGCGAAGGTCGATACCAAAAAAGCTCCCTCCAAAAACTATGAAAATGGTGGAAATTCCCTCCATGCCAGGCTTTGCTGCCCGTTTTTGCAGGCCGAGTCAACAACGCGAAAGGACTAGACCTTGCCTGGGCGGGCGTCAGCTGAAGGGCTGTTTCGGGATCAAAAGCGTCGCATCACCATGATCGTCTGCGCGCAGGCTGCGTCGCCGGCTCCGCCTTTGCATACAGGTAATTCGTCTGTGCTAATATAATTTGTCATGCACATTTGTGCGCGACCAACAAAAGGGAGGATGCGATGGAAACCATGAATCGCAGATCTGCAATTGCGCTCGGCGTCACGGCCGCCGCGGTAACGCCATTGTTCGCTTTGGCGACGCCTGCAAGGGCAGCCAAGCAATACGGCCCGACTGAAGGCAAGGAGGTTGCGCCCGGCATCAGAGTGGTGGAGGTCGGCACTGGCAACTCCGACATTCCCGCTTACAAGAGCATCTCAATCGTCGACATAGTCTTTCAGCCCGGAGCAGTCTTTCCTGAAACGGTCATGGACAACGACATGGTCTGCACGATTGCTGCCGGCGAATTCACGATCAAGAAGGCGGACAAGGAATTCAAGCTTAGGGAAGGCGACATGTACACTTGCGCTAAGGGCAAGACCGACGGTGCCACCAACACGAGTGCCGTGGTCGGCGTGCATCGAATTGCGATCTTGATACCTGCCTAGAGCAATTCCAGGAAAAGTGTGCAACGGTTTTCCCGGGAAAAGCGCTTAGCGCTTTCCCTAGGAATTGCGCAAAAAACAAAGGACTAGAGCGGCTCAGCGAACCGCTCTAGCGCGTGACTAGAAAATGGAGCGCGCGTCCTCCGTCAGACGCGTGGCCTTTGTCATGCGTGCGCACCCCTATGCGGCGCGCAGACTTTCCACCGGCCGCAAATTCTGGTTCATGCGGAACAGGTTCAGCGGGTCATAACGCTGTTTGATTTCCAGGAGCCGCCGGTAGTTGCCGCCATAGACTGCTTCGACCCGGTCGACCTCGTCCTCCGGCATGAAGTTCACGTAGGCCGTGCCGGCGGCATAGGGCCTGGTCGCCTCGTAAACACCGCGCGCCCAGTCAATGCAGGCGCGGTCCATTTCCGGTTCGCGCCAGCGGGCGTGAACATTCATGACGAAATGCGCGCTGCGCTGCGGAAACGCCGTTGCATCCGCTGCCACGCGGCCCGCGGCACCGCCGACATGGCCGATGAATATCTCGCATTCGGGGCCAGGAAGCCTGGGTATCGCCGCCGTGACGACCTCGATCGCGCTGTCGGAAAGCTCGGTGAAGTCATGGCTCTTCCAGTAGTTTCGGGCGCCAGGCGTCAGCAACGGATCGAATCCCTGCTGCCAGCCGGTGAACGGGCTCGGACCGACCACATCGGCAATCGGTGTGCCGATGGCGCGAAGCCTTTGCGTCGCTTTCTCGCCCTCCTGAAGGTCGCCGCAATAGCACATGGCCAGGACCAGCACCTCCTTGCCATGCCATTCGGCCGGCAGGAACGGCAGCGGCGGCGCCTGCCGCATGACCACCCAGCAGGTCAGCTCATTGGGCGCTGCTTCGAGCGCCGCTCGGTATTCCTGCAACACGTTTTCGGCATCGGCGAACGGATGGACGACAAGCCCCGACAGCACCTGCGGACCGACTTGGTGGAGCTTGAACTCGAAAGCCGTGACGACGCCGAAATTGCCGCCGCCACCGCGCAGCGCCCAGAACAGGTCCGGATTTTCGGTCTGGCTGGCGCGCAGCAGCTTGCCGTCGGCGGTAACCACATCGGCGCAGAGAAGATTGTCGATGGTCAGGCCGAATTTCCGCGTGATCCAGCCGAAGCCGCCGCCCAGCGTCAGGCCTGAGATGCCGGTGGTCGAGTTGATGCCGGTCGGCACCGCCAATCCGAAGGCCTGTGTTTCCGCGTCGACATCCGCGAGCGTCGCGCCAGGTTCCACCCATGCCCGCCGCGTCGCCGGATCGACCCGCACCGACTTCATCGGCGACAGATCGATCACCAGGCCGCCGTCGCAGACGGCGCTGCCGGCGATGTTGTGGCCGCCGCCGCGAACCGCGACGAGCAGCCTGTTTTCCCTGGCAAAATTGACGGCGGCGATAACGTCGGCGGCGCCGGCGCAGCGCACGATCAGCCCGGGCCGCCGGTCGATAATGGCATTCCAGATGCTGCGTGCCTCGTCATAGGCGGCGTCGCCTTCCCTCAACACAGTGCCGCGCAATTGCGCCGAAAGCGCGTCCAGGGCCGCGGCATCGACTGTTGTCTTGCCGCGTTCAAGCGTGGTGAAGCTCATGCTATCCATGGCTTTCCTCCCGATTGTTTTTTGAGCCGTTTTCCCTCCACCCGTTTCGAAGTGTGCCCCTATATTAGAGGTCATGCAAGTTCCTAGTGGGCTGCCGGCGGTATTGGTAAAAAGCCCCGCCGGCAGGCCAAACCGAGATGGGTGCTGGATCGCCGTAAGGCCGTCTCCGCCGGTTCGGTCGAGGAACTACGCAGCGGTCCGCGGAGTTAAGGATATGAACAACCAATGCATAGGAGAGCTCTGATGGCACCGCGCAGAAAACCCGACGATCCGTCCGAAGGTCCGACCATCGAACAGCAGGATTGGGACGCGATCAAAGGCGGCGAAATTCTACCGGACAGCGTGCCGGGAAACGGCGACATCCGTCGCGACGTCGAGAACGAGGCTGAACTGCCCGAAGAAGACGACGACAATCCGTACCAGGAAAGTGACGAGGCGCTGCCGGACGACGAAGAGGAACGTGCCATCTCGCGCAACCCCTCGAAGCAAGATATCGACGAGCCGTGAACGGCAGCATAGCGCGGCTGGTTCCGGTCCAAATTCCGTGAAAAGTTCCTCCAAATGACAGAAAAGGCCCCGCGGGAAGGAAGCGCGGGGCCTTTGTCCGAATGCCGTGCGAACGGCTTTCCAGTCGCTGGAGTAGGACGATTTTGCTTCCACCCATGGCCGGCGGATCTTGCTCCATCGAAACCGAAAAGAGAAGGCGCTCGTTCGCTGCTTCGCCAGCATTGCTGCTCGATGCATAAGGCTCAACCCATCGATCACAATTTCTGTCTGACGGAACAACTCCAAAAAACGCTCGTTGGATAATCATCGCAATCAGCGATGCAACTCGAATGGAGACCCATCATGATGAAAATTCTTTCTGCAACCGTACTCAGCATCGCCCTTGCCACTTCGGCGATGGCGCAATCAAGCGGCACAGGATCCGGCACCAGCGATCCGGGAGCGGCCACCGGGACCGGCACTGGCACCATGGCTCCCGGCACCGATAATGCAACTCCTGCCGATCCAAACGTAACCGGTTCAACAACCACAGGCGCGGACGGCATGGGTGACCGGTGTAAGGAAACGGCAGGCGCCGATGCGAATACAGGCTCCGCCAGTGGCACTGCAACTTCGGACATGGAGAATTGCCCCAAGTGAGGGAGCTAGCGCTTGTTGAGCACCGCTGTAGGTGCCTTCGTTTGCGCATGATGCGCCGCATCACTTGTTAGACAAAGCCGGGAACCGGCTTTGTCTTGCCGCTTAGTTGCGCGCCCAATGTCAGTGCCTGCGGAAAATTCCGGATAATTGCCGGCATCAAGGTGGTGTTACCGGGGCGAAGGGCAATTCTGGCAATCGCTGCAGCGGCGTAGACCCGTGTCGAAAACAGTCTCTTCCAGGCCATCTCATAGCGCCTACCGGCAGCCTCGCGCCCTGCACCGCCACCTGGCGCGCATGCGAGTTCCGAGGCCAGCAGCCAGCCTGACTGAAGCGCCATCGATATGCCCTCGGCGATAACAGGATGAGACTCTCCGGCTGCATTGCCGACGCGGAAGATGTCCCGTTCGTAGCAGGAGCGAATTCCCGGCCGGATCGGACCTGCGGCAAGCCACGGACCGTCGGCGTGAGCTGACTCCAGGGCATCCCTGACACCCCGGCACGATTCCATCAAATGACGGGAGACCGCATCGGCGGCCGACAAATGGCTCTGGTGTTTGGGGTGTTTGCGCAACCGTGCAAGCATATCGCGCCGAATGCAGCACGAGATAGACAGCCGGCCATGATCCGCCAAGACCATGCCGCCATAACCGCCGGGGAATACCAGCAGGGGCATCAAATCAGGCGCCAGGGACGACCCGGTGAAATGCGCCTTGAAGCCGAGCAGATCCGACGGGCGGTTGGTCTTCCCGAGCTGGCTGGGCAGCGGCCCTGGTTCCCAGGAGCCGTGAGCGGCGACAATCACCGGCGCACGCAACATCGTCGTTTCGTTTCCGGCTTGAATTCGCACTATTCGCATCTCGCCATCCCGATCGATGGCGACGGCGCGGCAAGGCTGAAAGATTTCGACGCCCGCCGATCGCGCCGCCTGCAGAAGCAGACCGTCGAGAATGTCCCGGCCGAGCGCCCGGCCGAAGCCATCTTTTGCAGAGCGCCCATCGTTTGCGCGAGGCATTGGCGCATCGACGCTAGTTTCGCCGGAAAAGAATCCGACACGGCGGATTTCGGGGCCGGCATCGGCACGCCACGCTTCGCCGATCTCCAACTGGTCCAGAAGCGCAAGATTGCTTGCTGACACGTATTCGCCGCAGACCTTGCGACGCGGGTACGCGCTCTTTTCCACAATAGCCACGGCCCATCCGCGCCGGGCCAACGTCAGCGCGACGGATGTGCCCGCCGGGCCGGCGCCTATGATGATCGCGTCGTGTGTCGATAATCGCGTCATAGGTCATGACCGGCGCTGGCGCCGACGAAAATGTGGGAAAAAAGGCCGGCGCGCCGTTCCTCGACCGGTTTGCCGTTTGCTGCGAGCCAGAGACCGGAAAGCTCGTTGCCGCGAAAGCCGGCACGCACGCTTTGAGCCGCGTCGTTTCGTGTCACGTCATTGGCGCCGATTGCCGGCAGAAGACGGGTCGCGGCCAAGGCCAGTTTCGTCCGCAACGGCTCTGTCGCCACGAGCAGCGGGGTCTTCGGCGCCATCAGCGAAAACAGACGCGCGAGCTCGGCATCGTCGAAATGATGCAGAAACAGATTGACGGTGATGGCGTCGAACCGCGTGCCCTCGGTCTTTCTTGCCCAGTCGAAGACATCGGCGGTGACGCCTTCGACCGTCCACCCCAGCCTGTCAAACTCACCACGCAATTGCACGGTGAAGAGGTCGACGCGGTCGAGCATTACCAGTTCGACCCCAGGCCAATGCCCGGCCATGCGCCGCGCTACCGCCAGCATGAAGGAGCCATCGCCGGCGCCGATCTCCAGAATCCGGCGTGGCGGCTTTGGCACAAATTTCCTGAGCAGCGACGCCATGATCTTCGCCTGAAACATCAGCGCGTTGATCCGACGGAGGTCGCGGCGCGCCGCAAGTGCTCGCGGGTCGTCGGCTGCAAGTCCGTCGAGGATTTCCGGCGCAAGCTGCCGGTGCTCCAGGCCGCTCATGACACCGTTCGGAAAAGCATGGTTTCGGCCGTCAGCCCGGGTCCGAACGACATGCCGCAGCCGAGCTGGCCTGGTGGCGCCTTCAACATCTCTTTCATCACGAACATGACGGTCGCAGACGACATGTTTCCGTATCGGCGCAACACCTCGCGCGATGGCTCCAGCGCGGTGGGTGCAAGTTTCAGGGCCCGTTCGACCGCGTCGAGGACCGAACGTCCACCCGGGTGCACGGCCCAGAGGTCGATCGCCTCGGTCGGCCGGTCGCCGAGGATGGCGTCCTGGTTGCTCCGCAACGCTTCATGGATTGCTGCCGGGACCTGGCCGGAAAGAATCATCTCGAAACCGTGGTCGCGAATGCTCCAGCTCATCAGATCCCGCCGCTCGTTCGCCACGATACAGTAAAAGCTTTCGAGCTCGATGCCGTGCGGTTCGGCGGTGACGAGCGCAGCCGCACAGCCATCGCCCCAGAGACAGAACGACAGCAGCTTTTCCAAGTCGCTGGTTTCGCGCAGATGCATCGTGCAAAGTTCAATATTGACCAACAGGACCCTGGCCTGCGGGTCCGAGCGGATGATGTGGCGGGCAAGCTTGAGGCCGTTGATCGCCGCGTAGCACCCCATGAACCCGATCATCGTGCGTTCGACCCTTTCCGGCAGGCCGCATCGCGCAACCAGCTCCAGGTCGATCCCCGGCGCTGTAAAACCGGTGCAGGTGGTGACGATGAGGTGGGTGATGCGGGAAGCACCGCCACCGAGCTCCAATCCGTCGACGCCTTTTTGCGCCAGAACAGGTGCGGCATGACAGAACATTGCCATTCTCTCGGCCGTTCCAGGAAAGGCGCCCCGGATGAACCTCCCGGCCAGATCTGCTGATGGTCCCTCGGGGTCGCCGGCAGGAGCAAAGCAGGAATAGCGGTGCTCGATGCCGGCAAGGTCAGCCATACGTTTGAAAATTCTTCGGCGATCGGCCGCAAGCATGGAGGCCGCGAAACGCAGATAGAATTGATGAACCTCGTGCTCCGGCACCGCTGTCGCGATCCGGTTGATATACGCTTTGGTCGGCATATTTGTCTCCTCGGCGTTGTGCACGGTATAATTTGGGGCCACCGCCGGAGGTTGTTTGGTCATCAGCACCAGATGTGGACATCAGGTTTTGAGTGTTGTCTACAAACGTTTCAGAAAACTGATTTCATCCCGAGGTTTAGCTTGTGCTGTTGCCAGCCGATGCTGCAGTTCGCCGATACTAGGAACATAGGATCCATCACCGAGGCGTCCACCGCAGAGCCCGCGCTTCCGGCCCCCACCGGGCACGGTCTTTTTGCTGGTCGATGGAACATTAGCACATACTAAGAGTTGTAGGATGACAGCCGAATATCTCCCGGACATTGGCTGCTGGACCGGGGCCAGTACCCCAGTCGGCCCGCGCTCCTGCAGAGGCGCGGGCTTCCGGTCCAAAGAATAATTTGGCGGCTTGAGGCCCAGTTTTGGAACGAGAACGCCGTGAGGGCGTTCGCCATAATTATCGCAAAGGAGAGCTGTCATGAACAACATCATCTGGCTGGTCGGGGCCATCGTTATCGTAATAGCGATACTCAGTTTCCTTGGTCTTCGTTAATAGTCGCTTTTAGCGAAGCCGACGCGTGAATAGCCCGTTATTTGGGGTCGGCTCTGGGGTCTGCAGGCGCAGCAGCTACCCGCGCGAACGACCCCGCTCCTTCACGGGCGAAGTTCCCTGCCCGATCCATACCCTCCAAAACCCGGCGCTCTCATTTGACGCCGCGTCTCCTGGCTTGAGCGGGTGACGTCCGCATCCCCGCTCGACTTTGCGTCGCGGGGTTGCGGCGCATGAAAATCACCCTCGGGCGGTTGACCTTCCAGCAGCTGGAAGGTCTATTTCCACGCAAACGGAGATTTTCATCATGAACATTGGCCTCGCATCCGAGAAATCCGGCCTGCCGTCCAAGACGATACGCTACTACGAGGACATCGGGCTTTTGCGCCCGGCCCGGACAGACAATGGTTATCGTGACTATTCGACGGCAGACATCCATCGCCTCCGGTTTCTGCAGCGCTCGCGCAGCCTGGGTTTTTCGGTCGACGAGTGCCGTCAATTGCTGTCGCTTTATCAAGACAAGGACCGCGAGAGCGCCGACGTCAAATCTATCGCAGAAGCCAAGCTGGTGGAGATCGACAGGAAGATCGCCGAACTCGTGGGATTGCGCGGCCTGCTTCATCATCTGGTCGAGCACTGCCACGGCGATGAGAGGCCGGACTGCCCGATCATCGACGAATTGGCGGGAGAGGGCATGGTTCAGTGAAATGGACTGCCGTGGTGATGCTGAAGCTTGCCTGCGCCTCCGCTGTGGTGGCCGCGGCCGGACCTGACCCAATCGTCGCGACGCGCCAGGCCTCGATGAAGGAGATGGCCGCCGCCGCGAAGACGATCGCGGGGATGTTCGAGGGCAAGCTGGCCTATGACGCCGCGGTTTTCAAGGCGGCGGCCGGAACCATTCGCGCCCGCACCGGCCCTGCCCTCATTGCGGAATTTCCCAGCACGACATTGGGCGCACCTTCGGGCGCCAAGTTGGAGATTGATCAAGCCCGTTCGGAATTCGAGGCGCTGGCCCGTCACATCGGGACGCTGGCCAGCACGCTGGCAGCCAAGGCCGAGCGGGCGCCCGCCAGCATCACCGACGATATGAGGATGGGTTCCGGCCCGGCGATGGGCGGCGGCAGCCTGCTTGGCAAGCGGCAGGCAGCGGCGGAAGCCGATCCTGCCAAGGCTCCCGCCGAGCACCTCCTGCATCTTATCCTGCAGGATTGCTCAAGCTGTCATTCGAAGTTTCGGCAGAAGGTCCTTTGAAGGCCGAGCGATCCGCGACATCACCGGATGGCTGATTGGCCGGGTGCGGCGCTGATTGACGCTGCGGTGCCTTTTCTTCATTGTCCCGTTGCTGACTCCGAGGTTCAGCAATGAAGCGCAGTCTCGCTTTCGGTGTGATTGTCGGCAGTGTGATCGCCGTCGTCGGCCTGCTGGGCGGCGGCGCACTTTTGATTGCTGGCCAGTCCAGAGTTTCGCAAGACGCAATCCAGTCATCGGTTATCCGCACCCCTGAATTGATCGACAGCGCCTGGAAGTTGCCCGTGGCTGCCACTTTCACTGCCGACGTCGCATGGCAATCAAATGGGTCAAGGTGCGGCCCGGCAAGTGTCGCAAACACATTCCGCTCCATCGGCGAGGAGGAGACAACCGAAGCCGAAGTCCTCGCGGGAACCGGAAAGTGCTGGACAGGCTTTTGCATCATCGGGCTCACGCTGGACGAGCTTGCCGAGGTCGCTCGAACCAACACCAAGCGGAAGGTCTCCGTGCTTCGGAATCTGAGCGCTGATGCGTTTCGCGAGCACATGAAGCGCGCCAACGATCCCGGCCGCCGTTACATCGTCAAGTTTACCCGTGAGAAGATTTTCGGCGCCGGCAGCGGCCATTTTTCCCCGGTCGGAGAATATCTGGAGGCCGAGGACATGGTCTTCGTCCTCGACGTAAACGAGGATTATAAGCCCTGGCTGATCGAGCGTGAGCGCCTGTTCTCAGCCATGAACACAATCAATAGCGATGGCGACAAAAAGCGCGGCTTACTGCTTCTCGAGTAGCACGGTCGCAAGCAGTTTCGCAGACTGCCTAATCCATGAGCCGAGTCCCTGCGGCTGCCTTCAATCGACGAGCACGGCGACCACTGCGGTGCAGTCGCCCGACTTGACCAATCCGGGGAAATGCCGCGCGGCCAATAGACCCGACATCCTCGCCCTGATCTCCTGAGGTGCGGTACCGGTGCGACCGATGGAGTGGATGCGCGCCAGGACCTGACCCTCCTCGACAGGCTCGCCGAGATCGATCATCGTTTCGATCATCCCGTCGTCCTCGGCGAACGAGAAGCAATCGCCCGACGGCATGTCGAGCCAGCGGGTCGGCTGCATCTCGACTGCACCGGCGACAATGCCGGCATGGCGCAGCACATTGAGCACCCCGCGACGGGCGATCCGCACCGTCCCCGCGCGAGAGGTCCCACCCCCTCCAAGCTCGGTGGTGATGAACAGCTTGCCCATCTCTTCGGCTGCAGTGTCGAACATGCCAACCGCGTCGATCTCCAGCATCTTCATCGACCACGGCGCCGAGAACGCTTCGACCGCGGCGAAGCCCTTCGCTTCCAGCACCTTGTCGGGCCGGATATGGGCGGCACAGAACGGCACGAAGTCGAGCGTCTTGCCGCCGGAATGGAAGTCGAGCGCGATGTCTGCGCGGGGGAGCAACTCACTTTGAAAATAATCCGCGATCTTCTCGGTCACCGTACCGTCGGGCCGGCCGGGAAAGCTGCGGTTCAGATTGCCCTTGTCGATCGGCGAGGTGCGGGTGCCGGCGCGGAACGCCGGGTAGTTCATCGCGGGCACGATGATCACCGTGCCGCTGACGTGCTTCGGATCGAGGGTACGGGCGAGATCGTAGAGCGCCAGCGGCCCCTCATATTCGTCGCCATGATTGCCGCCGGTGAGCAACGCACTCGGCCCGTTGCCGTTGCGGATCACGCAAATCGGGATCATCACCGATCCCCAGGCCGAATCGTCGCGGCTATAGGGCAGGCGCAGGAATCCGTGCTGCACGCCGTCGCGGTCGAATTCGACGGTCGGCGTAATCGGTGATGGGCGAAGGTGGGACACCGGGCTCAATCCTTCACCACCAGCTTACGCGGCACATTGGCCAGGCACTCGACACCGGTCTCGGTGATCAGGATGGATTCGGTGATCTCGAGCCCCATCGTCTCCAGCCACAGGCCGGTCATGAAATGGAAGGTCATGCCGGGCTTCAGCTCGGTGCGGTCGCCGGGGCGCAGGCTCATCGTGCGCTCGCCCCAGTCAGGCGGATAGCTGAGACCGATCGGGTAGCCGGTGCGGTTATCCTTGACGATGCCGTATTTCTTCAACACTGCGAAGAAGGCGTTGGCGATGTCTTCGCAGGTGTTGCCGGGCTTTGCCGCAGCCAACCCCGCCTCCATGCCTTCCAGCGTCGCCTTTTCGGCATCGAGGAATTCCTGGGTGGGTTTACCAAGGAACACAGTCCGAGAAAGAGGACAATGGTAGCGGTTGTAGCAGCCGGCGATCTCGAAGAAGGTGCCCTCGCCCGACTTCATCGGCCTGTCATCCCAGGTCAGATGCGGCGCCGACGCATCGGCGCCCGACGGCAGCAGCGGCACGATCGCCGGATAGTCGCCGCCGATGCCGTCGACGCCGCGCGTGCCGGCATCATAGATCTCGGCGACCAGGTCGCATTTGCGCATGCCGACTTCGATCTTGTCGACGATGCGCTGGTGCATCACTTCCACGATGCGGGCGGCCTTGCGCATATAATCGATTTCGGTCGGGCTCTTAACTGCGCGCTGCCAGTTGACGAGTGCCGTGGCGTCGACGAAGCGGGCATTGGGCAGATGTTTCTGCAGCGAAGCGAAGGCAGCGGCCGAGAACCAGTAATTGTCCATCTCGACACCGATCGCGAACTTGCCCCAGCCGCGATCGGTCAGCACCTGCGAGAGAAAATCCATCGGGTGACGTTCGGTCGACTGCACATAATGGTCGGCATAGCCAACGATGTTGTCGTGCGCGAGATAGGCGGTGCGCTTGGCGCCGTTGGCGTCCTGGCCGCGCCCGTACCACACCGGTTCGCCCGACGGCGGCACGATGACGGCCTGGTGCACATAGAACGACCAACCGTCATAGCCGGTCAGCCAGGCCATGTTGGACGGATCGCTGACAACAAGGAGATCGACACCCTTGGCCTCCATGGCCTTGCGTGTCTTGGCGAGGCGGTCCGCATATTCGCCGCGCGAGAATTTCAAACTAGGCTGCATTGTTTCTTGGTCCTCGTTTGTTGGGCCTTGCGGCCGGCATCAGCTTTCGAAAATAGTCCCGGCATTCCCCGCCCGCGCACGGTCGCGGGCGAGCGTCGCGATCGCCGTGTCCTGCACGCCGGTGCCGGTGAGGTCGGCGATGGTGATGTCGCTATCCGAGCGCCGGCCATGTCTTTCGCCGGCGATGATCTGGCCGAGCTCGGTAATCTCGGCATCGGCCGCCATCACGCCCGTCGCGATGGCATGATGCAGTTCGCCCAGCAGCCGCGTCTGTTTCGCGCTGTCGGCGACGTAGAGATCGGCCATGCGCAGGATCGCCGGCGCGATCTCGTTCTTGTGCTCGGCGTCCGAGCCCATCGCGGTGATGTGCTGGCCGGCGGAGACGAAGCCGGCCTTGATCAGCGGTTCGGTCGATGGTGTCGTGGTGACGATGATGTCGGCGCCGGCCGCCGCCGTTGCCGCATCGGGCTCAGCATGCACGACGATGCCCAGCCGCTCGCGCAATGCTTCCGCGGCGGCCTCGGCCTTGGCTACGTCTCTGGCCCAGATGCGGGCCTCGGCGATCGGCCGCACCAGCCTAAGCGCCTCGAGCTGTAGTCCGGCCTGGACGCCGGCGCCGAAGATCGCGGCGATCGAGGAGTCCGCCCGCGAAAGATGTTTCGCCGCGACCGCTCCGGCGGCGGCCGTGCGGATGTCGGTCAAATAGCCATTGTCGAGCAGCAGCGCCTCGACCAGCCCGGTTTTTGACGACAGCAGCACCATCATGCCGTTGACGCTGGGCAGGCCGAGCTTTGGATTGTCGAAGAAGCCGGGACTGATCTTGATGGCAAAACCGTCGATCCCGGGCACATAGGCAGTTTTGACGTCGACCTCGCCGCGATGCTCGGGAATGTCGAGCCGCAGGATCGGCGGCATCGCCACCGGCAAGGTGGCAAGCGCACGGAACGCATTTTCGACGCAGGCGACGGCAACGAGATCGAGCTTCACGACCGCGCGCAATTCGGCTTCGGTGAGTATCGTCATCCGGTTCATGCGGCGTGCTCCTCAATTGCTTCGCCGCAAATGACTCTCCTGTGCAGCGTCATGTCGATGTTGCGGCCCGACAGAATGAGCACCGTGGGGCCGCTCGCCCTGACCTTGCCGGCAAGCACGGCGGCGATGCCGACCGCGCTGGCGCCTTCGACGATCTCGCGCTCCTGTTCATAGGCATGGCGGATGCCGGCGGCGATCTCGCCCTCGTCGAGCAGGATCACGTCGTCGAGCAGGTCGCGGCACATCGAGAAGGTCAGCCGGTTGTCGAGGCCGATGCCACCGCCAAGCGAATCCGCCAGCGTCGACAGTTCCTCGACCAAAACTGGATGTCCGGCATCGAGGCTTGCCTTCATCGCCGCACCCCGCGCCATCGAAACGCCGATGACCTTCGTGCCGGGGCTGACGCCCTTCACGGCAGCGGCGACACCCGCTGCCAGTCCGCCACCGGACAGCGGCACCAGCACCAAAGCGGCGTCAGCAACCTGCTCCATGATCTCCAGCCCGAGCATGCCTTGCCCGGCGATGATATCAGGATGGTCGAAGGGCGGCAGCATGACCAGCCTCTTTTCCGCGACCAGCCGGTCGACCTCCTGCTGCGCATCGTCCTGGCTGTTGCCGACGATGCGGATCTCGGCGCCAAGCCGACGGATTTCATCGAGCTTATTCTGCGGCACCAGTCGCGACATGCAGATCGTCGCGCGCACGCCTTCGAGCTTCGCCGCATGAGCCAGCGCCCGGCCGTGATTGCCCGTCGAGGCGGCGACCACGCCACGTGCCTTCTCCTCGGCGTCCAGCGAAGCGATTGCGTTCGAGGCGCCACGCAGCTTGAAGCTGCCGGTAGTCTGCCGATGTTCGAGCTTGAGATAAACAGGCGCGCCCAAGCGTCCGGAAAGACTCGGGGAAAGCACGGTCGGCGTGCGCTCGACCTTGCCTGCGATGCGCTCGCGCGCCGCGCGGATATCGGAGAGGGTGACGTCGTTCGCGGTCATGACCTTTGCTCTGCAATCAATTCAAAGGCAGCGTCATCAGCCGGCCAAATTCGGCGCGCGGCTCGTCGTCGCCGCAAAGCCGCAGGCAGTTCCAGACCGTCGCCTGGTTGCTGGTGACGACCGGACGGCCGATCGCCTCTTCCATGCCGACCACGGCAAGTGCAGCCCGCAGCGCCGTGCAGGAGACGAACAGCGCGTCCGCTTGCGCGTCGGTCGTCTCGCGCGCCAGATCGACCAGCGACGCCGGCGCAATCCGCGCCATCTCGCGGTCGTCCTCGAAGCCGAGACAGGTGAAGCTGGCGATCTCGAACCCGTGCGCCGCGAAATAGGCCGCCATCGGCCGGCTGGTCTCGACCGTGTAGGGCGTGAGAATGCTGATCGTCCTGGCGCCCAGCGCCTTCAAGCCGCGCACCCCTGTCATCGGCGGCGTGACCACGGGCACGCCGGGCTTGGCTGCCTGCACCGCCGCCTCGATCTCGGCATCGCCGATGATCACGGAGGCCGAGGTGCAGGAATAGCAGATCGCGTCGAGCGGCTCATCGGGCAGGATGAGCGCCGCGCCCGCCGTAAGCGACGGCTGCATCTTGCGCAAATTCTCCGGCGTCGTCGGATTGGCGTAGGGAATGCGCGCGACATAAACGCCGATCCGGTCGCTCGCCACCATGCGGCGAAAATCCGGTTCGGTCGTATGGTCGGTCGCAAGGATGATCAACCCGACGCGCTTTTCCAGCGGGCGCGCGTCGAGCGCGGGCCGTGTCGCGTGGACGCGGATGTCGACAGGAGCGGTCATCACGCGCTCCTTGCCAACGGTTTGGTCGAAGGAACTGTCATCTTTCAATCCGCCCGTAGCGGCGTTCCAGCCAGCGCAGCAGCACGACCGAGAATAGGCTGATGACGAGGAAGAAGGCGCCGACCAAGGTCATCGGCTCGACATAGCGGTAATAGGTGTTGGCGACGCTCTTGGCCTGGTTCATCAGTTCCAGCACGGTGATCGCCGACAGCAGCGGCGTCTCCTTGAACATCGCGATGAAGTAGTTGGCAAGCGCCGGGATCATCGGCGGAATCGCCTGCGGCATGATGATGTGGGTCCAGGTCTGCCTGGCGTTCAGATTGCAGGCCTTGGCGGCTTCCCATTGGCCGCGCGGCACATTCTCGATACCGGCGCGATAGACCTCGGCCGTATAGGTGCCGTAATGCAGGCCGAGGCCGATGACGCCCGCCACCAGCGGCGGCAGCAGGATACCAATATCCGGCAGCACGTAGAAGATGAAATAGAGCTGCACCAAAAGCGGCGTGCCGCGAATGAATTCGGCGAGGAAGCCGACGGTGCGCGACAAGCCCTTGTTCGGCGAGCGCCGCGCCAGTGCGATGGCCAAGCCGACGATCGCGGCCAGAACCGAGCCGAGCAGCGTCGCCAGGATGGTGATCTTCACGCCCTGGATCAGCGTCGGCATGATCTCCCAGACGAAATTCCAATCCCACTCCATTATGAGACCCGATCCATCAGACGCGCACCCCGTCGAGGCCGCGCGCCATGCGGCGTTCCAGCGATCGCACGCCCCAGGAAATGATCAGCGCAAGGACGAAATAGATGATGAGAATGGTGGCGAACGGCACCAGCGTGTTGCCGGTCTGCGAGCGCACCACCTGCGCCTGGAATGTCAGATCGGCGAGCGAGATCAGCGAAACGACGGCGGTGGACTTGAGCAATTCGATGGCGTTGTTGCCGAAGGTCGGCAGCATGACCAGCAGCGCCTGCGGCAGGATGACATGGCGCATGGCTTGCCAGCGGCCGAGATTGACCGCGATGCAGGCCTCGTACTGTTCGCGGCCGATCGACTGGATGGCGCCGCGCACCACCTCCGCGCCGTAGGCGCCGACATTGAGGCCAAGTGCCAGCACGCCGGCCTGCAGCGGCGTCAGCGAAATGCCGATGAACGGCAGCACGAAATAGGCCCAGAACAGCTGCACGAAGATCGAGGTGCCGCGGAAGAATTCGATATAGGCGGTGGCCAGCGCCCGAACGGCGAAAAAACGCGACAGCCGCCCCATCCCGGCGAGAAAGGCCATGATCAGGGCAAGCACCGACCCCATCAGCGTCAGCTCGATGGTAACTAGCGCTCCCTGCAATATCAGGCCGAAATAGCCGGACCATTGGGTCATTGGGTCGAGAGTTTCCGCGTTGAATGTCGAGCGAGACGTTGGTTCCAGCGTCCTTCTCCCCGTTCACGGGGAGAAGATGCCCGCAGGCAGTGAGGGGCGGCGCGAACCAACCAAAGTATGGCGCTGCCCCTCATCCGTCACTTCGGGCCACCTTCTCCCCGTGAACGGGGAGAAGGAAAAAGGCGCCTACTTTGCCGAGCAGAGCTTGTCGCGGCTCGTCGACATCGCTGCCGCTGCCGAGAAGCCGTAAGGCTCGATGATCTTGGCGAATTCGCCGGACTCCTTCAGCTTGGCCAGCTCGACGTCATAGGCGTCGCGCAGCGCCTCGTCGCCTTTCTTGAAGGCCGCGCCGTCGCAATAGACCGGCGCGCCGACCACCGGGGCGACGACTTCGAGGTTCGGATCATTGGCCTTCTTGACCAGATCGTTGATCGACAGCACTGGCAGCGAATAGGCGTCGATGCGGCCGTCCTGCAGCATCTTCAGGCCGCTCTGGCCGTCCGGCACGACGATGACGCGGTCACGTGGCACGCCGGCAGTGAGCGCCAGCTTCTCCTCGGTGCCGCCGCCCGGCGCCCCGATCGTCGCGGTGGCATCCTTGGCGACATCCTCGTAGCTCTTGAAGCCCTTCGGGTTGCCCTTCTTCACCAGCATCGCCTCGGCGTCGCACAGCACCGGCTCCGAATAAGCGACCGCCGCGCAGCGCTCCGGCTTCATGAACAGGCCGGCGGTGACGACGTCGAAACGGCCGGCCTGCAGGCCGGGGATCATGGCGCCATATTCCGAGATCGAGGCGACGATGTCGTTGACGCCGAGTCGCTTGAATATCTCGCGCGCCACGTCGGGCGCCGCACCCGAAACCTTGCCGTCGGCCGCAACCGCCGTATAGGGCGGCTCGTTGGCGATGGCGACACGGGCGAAGCCCTGTGCCTTGAGCTCTTCGAGCTTGCTGTCGTCGGCCGATCCCGCGGTCGAGGCGGCCAGAATCGCGGTCAGTGCAACACCGGCCACGCCGGCCAGAATGCCAAGTTTCTTCATTGTTCCCAACTCCTTGCTTCTCTTCTTGGTTTGCTTTGGTCGAGACGGCGTTGCCGCCCTTGAGGACGGCTTCGCCGCCTTGGCATGGCGGTCAGACGCGATGTCCGGCCGCGATGATCTTCTTCAGGAAGCCTTGCGTACGCTCCTGCTTGGGATTGCGGAAAATCTCGTCGGGCTTGCCTTCCTCGACGATCTTGCCGCGGTCGAAGAACAGAACCCGGTCGGCGAAATCATGGGCAAAACCCATTTCGTGGGTGACCAGCAGCATGGTCATGTCTGTCTCGGAGCAGAGCCGCCACAACACGTTCAGCACCTCCTCAACCAGTTCCGGATCGAGCGCCGATGTCACCTCGTCGAACAGCATGATCCTGGGCTGCAGCGCCAAGGCGCGAGCGATGGCAACGCGCTGCTTCTGCCCACCGGAGAGCTGCGCCGGCATCGCTCTGGCCTTGTCTGCCATGCCGACCATGTCGAGCAGTTCCATCGCCCGTTTTTCGGCGGCGGCGCGCGGCATGCCCTTGGTCAAGATCGGCGCCAGCGTGACGTTGTCGATGACACTCTTGTGCGGAAACAGGTTGAACAGCTGGAAGACCATGCCGATCTTCTGGCGCATTCTTGCCAGATGCCGTTCGTCGGCGGGCAGCAACTGGCCGTTGCGCTCCATGTGGTAGAGCTGCTCGCCGTCGATCTGGATGTGGCCGCTGTCGATCCTCTCCAGCGTCATCAGGATGCGCAGGATCGTCGTCTTGCCCGAGCCGGATGGGCCGATCAGCGCCAGCTTCTCGCGCGGCATGACCTGCATCGACAGGCCGTCCAGCACCTTGAAGGTGCCGAAGCTTTTCGAAATGCCGTCGATCTTGATGATGGGCGCGGACAATGAATTCCCCGTGTTGGAGAAGCTTGGTGCCTTCAACGATGCGGAACGCGCCAAATCATGTCAATCAGGAAAATAAACTCATGACAATGTTTCTGGCTCCGCACAATTCCGCGGCGATCTTGCCTAGATCGCCAGCAGGAGATGCTCCGGATCGCCGAGCAGAAGTTTGGTGACAACGCTCAGGCCGGCGCGCAGTTCCTCCTCGGTAGTCGATCCCAGCGAGATGCGCACTGCCGGCTGCCAGGGCTCCTGCGAAATACGGAAGGATGTGCCTGGCGCGATCGCCACGCCCTGCAAACGGGCCTGCGAGACGAAACTCTCCTCGGCGCGGTCCCCGGGCAGCTGCAGCCACAGATGCAATCCGTCACGATGGACACGATAGTCGACCCCGGCAAGCACCTGGGCGGCAATCTCCTGCCGCCGCCGCAGTGCGGAACGTTGCCAGCGGACAAGCTCCATCGCCGTGCCGTCGGTCACCCATTTTGTCGCGATCTCCGCCACCAGCGGCGTCGCCATCCAGTTGGAGACGAGATGCCGGTTGGCGACGGCGGCGACATAGCGGTCGGGCGCCGCGAGATAGCCGATGCGCAGGCCTGGCACGACGATCTTGGTGAAGCTGGTAACGTAGAGCGTGCGCTCTGGCGCGAAGGCGGCGACCGGTGGCGGCCGGTCTTCGACCAGCGGACCGAGCACGTCGTTCTCGATGAGGGCGATGTCGTGCCTGCGCGCCACCGCGGCGATCTGCTCGCGCCGCGCGGCATCCATAAGCGTTGCGGTCGGGTTGATCACCGAAGGCTGCACGAACACGGCGCGAATATCGGAAAGCTGGCACGCCTCGTCGAGCGCCTCCGGGATCAGGCCATTATCGTCGATCGGCAGGCCCTCGAGGTTGAAGCCGAGATAGCGCGCCAGCGGGATCAGCGTGTGGTGGCCGATCGCCTCGGTGGCGACGGTCGAACCGGGCGGCGCCACGCTCATCAGTGCCACCGTCATGCCGGCCGTGGCGCCGTTGGTCAGGCTGACATTCTGCGCGGACACATCGAGACCGCACAGCCGCAGCCATTCGACCGCCACCGCGCGGGGGCGCGGGAACACCATGTTCGGCCGGAACGACAGCGCCGAGCTCGACGGCAGGTTCTCGGCAAGCCAGCCCAGCGCCTGTTTCAACCGCTCCAGATGCATCGGCTCGCAAACCGGCTTCAGGATGGAGAGGTCGATGACCTCGCCAAGACGCTCCGGCAGGTATGGCGGCTCGGGCTCGCGGCGCTGCGTCTGCACGAAGCTGCCGCGGCCGATCTCGCCGGAGACCAGGCCCCGGCGGATCAGTTCCTCATAGGCGCGACTGACTGTCTGCACCGAAAGCTTCAATTCGTCGGCCAGCCGGCGATGCGTCGGCAGCCGCGCGCCGTTGGCTAGCCGTCCATCATGAATGGCGCGCGCGAACTGGTCGGCGAGCGACTGATAGGCCGGCCGCCGGATGAGCGCGGGATCTGGACGCCACAATGTCATGACATATTAGAGATCGAAATCAGTGCAATTGACAATCGAAATAATGCGCCGTCATGGTGTCGGGACGAAAAAGTGGAAGCTCATGGCCGCACCGAAACTCGATCAGATCGACCTCAAAATCCTCGACGCCGTCCAGCGCGACGGGCGCATCACCAAGCTGGCGCTCGCCGACAAGGTCGGCCTGTCGCCGACGCCGTGCTGGATGCGGCTGCGCAAGCTGGAAAAGGCCGGCATCGTCGCCGGCTATCACGCCAAGGTTGCGATGCGCGCCGTCGCGCCGGTCGCCACCGTACTGATGGAGGTGACGCTGGCCAACCACCGCCAGGCCGATTTCAACCGCTTCGAGCGCGTCATTCGCGACGTCCCCGAAATCGTCGCCTGCTGGTCGGTGGGCGGCGGCGTCGACTATCTGCTGAAAGTGATGGCGCGCGACATCGACGCCTACCAGCGGCTGGTCGACGTCCTGCTCGAACGCGAGATCGGCATCGACCGCTATTTCACCTACATCGTCACCAAGACAGTGAAGGAGGAGGTCGCCTTGCCGGTGGCGGATCTGCTGCCGATGTCGTCTTAGCGCTAGAGAGATCGGCTGCCCGGGCGATGCAATAGAGACAATCTCTCTACGCCCGGGCGCCCAAACAGCCTCTCTGTCTGCTGCACGCGGATAGTCTTCCCGTATCACTCCGAACCGGGAGACCTCGAACATGTCCGCGCATTTTGCCCGCCCACAACGCCACGAAGCGCTCGACCGCCTCGCCGACCGCCGGCTGCTGCGCGAACTCGCCTATGTCGACGGCCACTGGACTGCGAGTGAGGCCGCCGAGAGTTTTGAGGTGACCGACCCTGCTACAGGCGCCACCGTTGCCTGGGTTTCCGCGCTCGATAGCAGGCAGACGAGCAAGGCGATCGATGCGGCGTCGCGTGCCTTTCCCGCCTGGCGCGCGGCTCTCCCACAGGAACGCGCAAGAATCCTGCGAAAATGGTTCGACCTGATCATCGCCGCCAAAGACGATCTGGCACTGTTGATGACGCTGGAACAGGGCAAGCCGCTTAGGGAAGCCCTTGGCGAGATCGACTACGCCGCCTCCTTCGTCGAGTGGTATGCCGAGGAGGCAAAACGCCTCAACGCCGAAAGCGTCACCAGCCATTTGCCAAACGCCGAGATGATGGTGCGGCGCGAACCGCTCGGCGTCGTCGGCGTCGTCACTCCGTGGAACTTTCCCGCGGCCATGCTGACCCGCAAGGCGGCCGCCGCGCTCGCAGCCGGCTGTACGATCGTCGCGCATCCTTCGTCGGAAACGCCGCTATCGGCACTGGCGCTGGCCGAACTCGGCGAGCGCGCCGGCCTGCCGGCTGGCGTCTTCAACGTTCTCACCGGCAAGGCCTCGACCATCGTTGGGCGCATGTGCGAAGACGCTCGCGTCCGGGCCATGAGCTTCACCGGCTCGACCGAGATCGGCAGGCTTATCGCCGCGCAAAGTGCGCCGACGATGAAGCGGCTGGTGATGGAGCTTGGCGGCCATGCGCCGCTGATCGTCTTCGCCGATGCCGATCTCGACAAGGCTGTGACTATCGCTGTCGATGCCAAATTCGCCACTTCCGGCCAGGATTGCCTTGCCGCTAACCGCATCTATGTCCAGCGTTCGATTTATGATCACTTCTGCGCCGCCTTCGCCAGGCGCATCGAGGCGTTGCGGACAGGCAATGGCCTGGCCGATGACACCGATATCGGGCCCTTGATGCACGAGCGCGGCGTCAAGAAGGTCGAGGAGCAGGTTGCTGATGCGCTCGCCCATGGCGCGCGCTGCCTTACCGGCGGCAAACGCGATTCTGCAGGGCCGCTGTTCTACCAGCCGACCCTGCTGGCCGATGTTGGAGACGACGCGCTGATCATGCGCGAGGAAACCTTTGGTCCGGTCGCTGCCGTGACGCCTTTCGACAGCGAAGACGAGGTCATCGCCCGCGCCAACGCCACCGAATACGGCCTCGTCGCCTATGTCGTCACCGAGAACGGCGGCCGCCAATTGCGCATAGGCCGCGCGCTCGACTACGGTATGGTCGCCGTCAACCGCGTCAAGATCACCGGCGCGCCGATCCCGTTCGGCGGCGTCAAACAGTCCGGCATCGGCCGCGAAGGCTCGCGCCACGGGCTCGAAGCCTTTACCGACCTTAAATATCTCTGCCTGGACGTTGCGTAAGGTGTATCGACATTCAGGTGATGCCGGTCTGCAAATGGCGGCGTCCTGCGCTTCCGGTGCTCACGTACGAAAAAGTACGCTCCGCTCCGGTTCTCGGAAGCCACCATTTTCGACTCGGCCTGACCTGAATCTCGACACACCTTAGGCCGCGTCAGACCGTCTTTCTCTAAGGAGTCAAAAAATGCTCGACCAGTCCAATGAACTCGCCGCCTGGGACCGCGACCACTTCTTCCATCCTTCGACCCATATGGGCACGCATGCACGGGGTGAATCGCCGACCCGCATCATCGCCGGCGGCGAAGGCGTCACCATCTGGGACAATAATGGTCGCAAGAGCATCGATGCCTTCGCCGGGCTTTACTGCGTCAATGTCGGCTATGGCCGCCAGAAGATATCAGACGCCATCGCCGCCCAAGCCAAGAACCTCGCCTATTATCATGCCTATGTCGGCCACGGCACCGAGGCGTCGATCACGCTCTCCAAGATGATCATCGACCGGGCGCCGCAAGGCATGTCGAGGGTCTATTTCGGCCTCTCCGGTTCCGACGCCAACGAAACCAACATCAAGCTGATCTGGTACTACAACAACGTGCTCGGCCGTCCCGAGAAGAAGAAGATCATCTCACGCTGGCGCGGTTATCACGGCTCCGGCGTCATGACCGGATCGCTGACCGGGCTCGACCTGTTCCACAACGCCTTCGACCTGCCGCGCGCGCCGATCCTGCACACCGAGGCACCCTACTACTTCCGCCGCGCCGACCGCTCGATGAGCGAGGAGCAGTTTTCCCAATACTGCGCCGACAAGCTCGAGGAGATGATCCTGGCTGAGGGCCCGGACACGGTCGCCGCCTTCATCGGCGAGCCGATCCTCGGCACCGGCGGCATCGTGCCGCCGCCCGCTCTCTATTGGGAAAAGATCCAGGCGGTGCTGAAGAAGTACGACGTGCTGCTGATCGCCGACGAGGTGGTCACCGGCTTTGGCCGGCTGGGCACCATGTTCGGCTCCGACCATTACGGCATCAGGCCCGACCTGATCACCATCGCCAAGGGCCTGACCTCGGCCTATGCGCCGCTGTCTGGCGTCATCGTCTCGGACAAGGTCTGGCAGGTGCTGGTGCAGGGTTCCGACAAGCTCGGCTCGCTCGGCCATGGCTGGACCTATTCGGCGCATCCGATCTGCGTTGCCGCCGGCGTCGCCAACCTGGAACTGATCGACGAGATGGACCTGGTGACCAATGCCGGCGAGACCGGCGCCTATTTCCGCGCCGAGCTGGCGAAGGCCGTCGGCGGCCACAAAAATGTCGGCGAGGTGCGCGGCGACGGCATGCTGGCGGCAATCGAATTCGTC
This sequence comes from Mesorhizobium sp. M1322, assembly GCF_040318085.1. Lineage (NCBI taxonomy): Bacteria > Pseudomonadati > Pseudomonadota > Alphaproteobacteria > Hyphomicrobiales > Phyllobacteriaceae > Mesorhizobium > Mesorhizobium sp. M1322. The sequence continues at coordinate 24,349 of NZ_JAMYLP010000011.1, read as the reverse complement.
GCCGACCGGGACGATCGCGTGTTCTTCGACGCCTCGCAAAAGATCGGGCCGCAGGTCGCGACCGCCCTTGCCGAGCGCGGCGTCATCGGCCGTGCCATGCCGCAAGGCGACATTCTCGGCTTCGCACCGCCGCTCTGCCTCACCCGCGAGGAGGCCGACATCGTCGTCTCGAAGACGGCCGATGCGGTGAAGAGCGTGTTTGCAAACATCTGAAGAACCGACATGAATGCCATGACCAAAACCCTCCCCGCCACCATGGCCGCCGTGCAGCTCACCGGTCACGGCGGGCCGGAAAAGCTCGTCTACCGCACCGACGTGAAAGTGCCTTCGCCCGCCCCGGGCGAGGTGCTGGTCAAGGTCACTGCTTGCGGCATGAACAACACCGATGTCTGGGTGCGCCAGGGTGCCTATGGCACGGAGGAAGATGCTGCCGCGGTGTCGACCTGGCGGCGGCAAGGCAACACGCTGACCTTTCCGCGCATCCAGGGCACCGATACGGTCGGCCGCATCGTTGCCGTCGGCGCCGGTGTACCTCCAGCTCGCATCGGCGAGCGCGTGATGGTCGATTTCTCCATCTATAACCGCGACAACGATTCACTCGCCGACATCGACTACATGGGCCACGGCCGCGACGGCGGCTATGCCGAGTACCAGACCGTGCCGGCCGAGAATGCGCATGTCGTCGACACCGAGCTGACCGATGTCGAACTCGCCACCTTCTGCTGCGCCTATCTCACCGGCGAACAGATGCTGGAACGCGCCGCATTGAAGGCCGGCGAGCGCGTGCTGGTCACCGGCGCGTCGGGTGGCGTCGGCTCCGGCATCGTGCAGCTGGCGCGGGCGCGCGGCGCCATCCCCTATGCCGTCGTCGGCAAGGGCAAGGAACAGGCGGTGCTCGACATCGGCGCCGAGGCAGTGATCACCCGTGGCGTGGCCCACCTTCCCCCCGCCGTGAACGCGGCGACCGGCGGCCAGCCGATCGACGTGGTTGCCGACCTGGTCGGCGGCGCGATCTTCAATGACCTCTTGCGCATCCTTCGGCCCGAAGGCCGCTACGCCACCGCCGGCGCGATTGCCGGCCCGGTCGTGCAGCTCGATCTGCGCACCATGTATCTCAAGCAGTTGCAGTTGCACGGCTCCAGCCAGGGCACGCGACACGATTTCCGCCGTATCGTCCGCTACATCGAGGACAAGAAGATCCGGCCGCTGGTCGGCGGTGTCTACAAGCTCTCCGATTTCCACCGCGCCCAGGCGGATTTCGTCGCCAAGGACTTTGTCGGCAAGCTGGTGGTCGTTCCGGATGCCGTTTCGGATTTCGCTGTAACCCGTTGACAACCAACACTAACAAGGGCTCGGGCTGTTTGCGGACACTGTGAGATCGAGCGCGACATGGCCTTGCGGCGCGCCGAAGCGAAGGAAGGCTTCCGACAGCGTCGCGAACACCGGCCCGGCATCGCCTCTCAGCTTGGTGCAGAAATTCTTCGACCTGTCGAAGACGCCCGAAGTCTTGAGAAAGTCGACGCAGCCGTAGATCTCGTCCATGTGATGGCCTTCACCGAGCGGATAGAGCGAGAACTGCGCGGCGACCTCTTGTCCGAGTTTTTTCGCACTGTCGACATGCGACCGCGCCGCGCCGATGCGCTCGGCCAGGGAGAGCTCGTGACTGCTGCCGGAAATCGGTGTGCAGATCGGATCGTCAGGCTCGCCGGGGCAGCCGCGCGACACCGTCGCCGACAACACGCAATGCACACCGCTTGCCGCCGCCGAGGCGAACAGATCGCGTATGGCCGGAAAAAGCTGTTCCGGCGGGCCGACGATCAGCGTCGAGATGTCGTCGGTCTCGATGCGGAAATTCGGCCGATAGGAATCCATCGCCGAAATTGCTCTAAGGATGACGCCGACGAAATCGTCGCACATCGGATACAGGGAAATCTGTGCACCTGAAAACATAGTCGCCTCGCTCCGCTGGCATTACCCAGATCAGCTTGAGGGACCGAAGGCTTGGCACCTTCCATCTCAGCCCCGGCAATACGGAGCGCCCCTGTCGATGGGGGCGACGTAGCACCTGCGCGAAGGATGTTCAAGTATGGTCCAGGCAGTCGCTTCGGACCAATTGCCGATCGTGGCGCCGCCGGCGAAGCTGCCTATCTGCCGCGGCAAGGCGTCAAAGCGTACCTGGCTTTCAACGCTCAATACGCGGCGGCTTTCACGAGGCGTTTTTCGTGATGGCTTCGTTTATCTGGATGAGCAAAACCATTCTGATTTGGCTGCACGACGGCAACAGGGATTCTTGATCTTCTCCTGCGGCGTTATAAGTTTTTCGCAATTTTCTTATAACGCCGCTTGCGTCGCTCGAGATCATGCCGTTATAAGAGAACCGCATTTTTCTTATAACCGGAGCCGCCTGACATGAAGACGGTCGACCTCGTTTACCGCACGATGTATGCGGAACTCGTCCAGCGATCCTTGGACGCAGCCTTCGAAACGGATTTTCCGACGACGGGCAACCTCGTCAAGGTGCCCGTCAAGGACAAGGTCTACTGGTATTTCGAGGAAACGAAGCCGACGAAGACGCGACGGTATGTCGGGCCTGACAGCGATCCCGAGATTGCAAAACGCGTCGAATCCTTCCGTCAGATCAAGGACGATCTCCGCGCCCGCAGGAAGCTGGTATCCACGCTCGTGCGCGAGGCAGGGCTGACAGAACCCGAAAAGTTTACCGGGGATGTCGTCGAGGCGCTGGGAAAGGCTGGCATCTTCCGCTTGCGCGGCGTCCTGGTCGGCACGGTCGCCTTTCAGTCATACGCGGGCTATCTGGGCGTGAAGCTGCCCGGTGCAGCGTTGCAGACGAGCGATGCAGACTTCGCCCAATTCCATTCCGTGTCGGCCGCGGTCGAGGACAGCCTGCCGCCCATCCTCGAAATCTTGAGGGAGATCGACCCAACCTTCAGGGAAATCCATCACAGATCGGATCCCGGACACGCGACGCAATTCGAGAACGCAGCCCGATACAAGGTCGAGTTCCTTACACCGAATACGGGCAGCGATGACTACGCCGATCATGCAACCTCGATGCCGTCTTTGGGCGGTGCATCGGCGCAGCCTCTTCGGTTTCTCGATTTCCTGATCCACGAACCAATCAGAACTGTGCTGCTGCATCGATCGGGGGTGCCTGTCGTGGTACCGTCGCCCGGACGATATGCGGTTCACAAGCTGATCGTCGCCTCGCGCCGACAGAACAACGCAAACGGCGTGGCCAAGCGGGAAAAGGATGTCCACCAGGCAGCACTCCTGGTCGAGGCACTGGAAGCCACCCGTCGCCAGGACGATCTCGCCATCGCGTTTTCGGAAGCGTGGGGCAGGGGGAAACATTGGCGTGATGCGATACAAAAAGGACTTGGTTTGATACCCCAGAAACAGCGTGGCGACGTCGAGGCGACGATTGTCAACGCACTTTCAGGAATCGGCGAGGAACTGGAAGGATTCAGCGGCTCGTCTGCGAAAACAAAGCAGGGAGACTAAATGGCAGCAACGGGTGTGGAGGGTGGCCTTCTGCCAGCCCCGCTTTGTAGGGCAAACGCGCGCGCCAATTACGGGACCTGCTTGACCGCGGCTTCGAGCGATCTTTCAAACGCGTCGACCACCTGATCGACCTGGGCTTCGGTGATGATCAGCGGCGGGCAGAAAGCCAGCGCGTCGCCCATGTTGCGCGAGATGACGCCGTTCTGCTGCATAAAACCGTTGACGAGCCCGCCCAGCGCGCCGGCCGTCTCCCACGGCGTTTTGTTCGCCTTGTCGCCGACCAGTTCGACCGCAGCGATCAGGCCGACGCCACGCACCTCGCCGACAAGCGGGTGCGAAGCGAACTTGCGCAGCTGCTTCTGCATATGCGCGCCGACCGTGCGCGCATTGCCGACGAGGTCGCGCTCCTCGATCAGCTTCAGGTTCTCGAACGCGACCGCGGCCGCAACGGGATGGCCGCCACCAGTGAAGCCGTGACCGAAGGTGCCGATCCGATTGCTTTCGTCGGCAATCGGCTCGAAAACCTTCTCGTTGATCAGCAGGGCCGAGATTGGCAGATAGGACGAAGAAATCTGCTTCGACAGCACCATGATGTCAGGCCTGATGCCGAAGGTCTGCGAACCGAACATCTCGCCGGTTCGACCAAAGCCGCAGATGACCTCGTCAGCGACGAGCAGGATGTCGTATTCGACAGGACCGCCTGGATCTTCTCCCAGTAGCCGGCCGGCGGCACGATGACGCCGCCGGCGCCCATGATCGGCTCGCCGAAGAAGGCAGCGATGGTTTCCGGTCCTTCGGCCAGGATCAGCTTTTCCAGATCGTCGGCAAGCCGGCTCGAAAACTGCTCTTCGCTTTCATTTGGCAACCCATCGCGCCAATGGTGCGGCGTCGCCGTGTGCAGCACATTGGCAATCGGCAGGTCGAAGGAAGTGTGGTTGTTGGGCAGGCCGGTCAGGCTTGCCGCGGCAATGGTGACGCCGTGATAGCCGCGATTGCGGCTGATGATCTTCTTGCGTGCCGGCTGGCCGATCGCATTCGACCGGTACCAGATCATCTTCATGGCCGTATCGTTGGCCTCGGAGCCGGAATTGGTGAAATACGCCTTGCTCATCGGCACTGGCGCCATCTGCACCAGCTTCTCGGCGAGATCGATCAGCGGCGAATGCGATTTGGAGCCGAAGTCGTGATAGTAAGGCAGCTTGGACATCTGGCGCACCGCCGCATCGACCAGCCGCTTCTCCGAAAAGCCGACCGCGACGCTCCAAAGCCCGGCCATCGCCTCGATATAGCGGTTGCCGGCAATGTCCTCGACATAGATGCCGTCGCCTTTCTCGATGACGAGCGGCCCTGCCTCTTCATGCTTGCGGGCATTGGTGTAGGCGTGCATGTGGTAGCTGATGTCGCGAGCTTCGGGAGAATTAGGTCGAGCGTCCATGATGGCTCCTGTCCTGCATGCCGGGACGTGGGACCTGCCGCCGTTCGGCGTGCATCGGCCTCTGTCATTAATGCTGTTTGGTGCATCTGTTTCTTGTAAGGGTGTCAAGCCCTTTCGGAACCCTTTCGGAAGGGCTGGCGGATGGACGGAAGACATGCAGAATTTCAGCTTCGAGGCTGCAGAACGCGAGAACCTGCGCCAAGGCTGCTGTGCGCATCCCGAGGCGTAATTCCCGAACGGGTCACCAGCAGGCACAACAACAAGGCTGAGGTGGCCTGATCGTGGACCATGTCGACTGCATCGTTGCCGGCGCCGGGGTCGTCGGCCTCGCGATCGCGCGCGAGATGGCGCAGCGTGGCATGGACACCCTGATCCTCGAAGCCGAGAACGCCATCGGCACCGGGATTAGCTCGCGCAATTCCGAGGTTATCCATGCCGGCATCCACTATCCGGCCGGATCGCTGAAGGCCCGGCTCTGCGGGGCAGGCCGGGAAAGGCTCTACCGTTATTGCCAGGAGCGGGCGGTGCCGCATGCGCGCTGCGGCAAGCTCATCGTCGCCACGAGTGCCGGACAGGAGCCGGTGCTCGCTTCCATCCTGGCCAACGCCTCTGCCTGCGGCGCGGGCGACCTGACGCCTTTGACCGCCGCCGAGGCGCGCAGGATGGAGCCTGCGCTGCGGTGCACGGCGGCCCTGCTGTCTCCCGCCACCGGCATCATCGACAGCCATGCCTTGATGCTGGCGCTGCTGGGCGACGCCGAGGAGCACGGGGCGGCACTCAGCCTCAACACCCGCATCGTCGCCGGCCGCATCGAGAGTGGGCGCATCGTGCTCGACACGGTCGACAGCACCAGCGGCGGGCGCTTTGAAATCGCCACCGCGCGCTTCGTCAACGCCGCCGGGCTTGGCGCCACGGCACTTGCCGGCTCGCTTGACGGGCTCGACCGGCAATTCGTGCCAGAACTTCGCTACGCCAAGGGCAATTATTTTTCGGTCGCCGGCCGGGCGCCGTTCTCGCGGCTGGTCTATCCCATACCCGAACCGGCGGGCTCGGCGTCCATCTGACGCTCGACCTCGATGGCGTCGCCCGCTTCGGGCCTGATGTCGAATGGACGGATCAACTCGACTATCGCGTCGACCCAGCGCGTGGCGAGCGCTTTTACGACGAGGTCCGCAAATACTGGCCGGACCTCGCCGATGGCAGCCTGCAGCCGGCCTATAGCGGCATCCGGCCGAAGCCCTCCGGTCCCGGCGAAGCCAATGCCGACTTCGTCATCCAGAATGCGGCCGTGCACGGCGTGGGGAGCCTAGTCAATCTGTTCGGCATCGAGAGTCCCGGCCTGACCTCAAGCCTGGCGATCGCCGACCATGTCGCGCAGGCCTCGCGCCGAAGCCAAGCTAGCCGAGACGACATCGAGCGAGCGCGCCCGCTGCCAAAGCATAATCCAAGACGCCCGTAAGCCATCCGCAACCCGGGGTCGCGGAACCTTGGTCCGTCGATCACAGCCGATCGCCGGAGGCTTCGGAACCGTCGGCTCAATGATGGGGGTTAGATGGCTGTCACTTCCCTCAAGGGCAGCGCCCAAGCCGCCAAGGCTTTTGCGGCAGCCTGCAACTCATGAGATCCTACAGTTCGTAAGAACCTGTAGTTCATGAGAGTGCCGGAGGAGTCTCGCCATGACCGATGAACCAAGCCGTGAACCGGCGCGTGATCCTCAGGATTTGGAGCGCCTGCTGATTTCCCGGCAGTGGGTGGGAGACATCGACGGCATGGCCGCCCTATTTAAGCCGCATGCCGTCGTCGAGAGCGGTGAAGGGCAACTGACGCATGGTCGGGAAGCGATCCGGACACTCTTTGCTGACATCACCGCAACGGGCCGAAATTTGCTGCCGGAAATCAGGCCCCGGCTGTTGTCAGCGGAGATTTGGCACTCACGTCAACCCGTCTCCCCGACGGCACCGTAACCGCCGAGGTCGCCCGCGCCAAGGCGACGGGACATGGCTGTGGGTCATCGATCGATTATCCGTCGCGTAGCGTCGGCCCGACGCATGTGGCAGGACCTCCCGACGGCCTTATCCGTGACGGACCGGGAACCATAATCCGGCACAATGGTTGTGTGGTCACCAAGTGATCCTCCCCGAGCAACCGGAGAACGGAAGGACCGATCATGCGCATGTTGACGACAATTGCCGCCCTTTCGGGATTGGCCCTGGCGCAGCCGATCCACGCGCAATCCACCGACCCGCAGCTTCCCCAAATCGCACCCATGGCCCCGGAAGCCCTGCCCGATGCGACCCTGCCCGACCAAACGCCGCCTGACCAAGCGCTGCCGGATCAAGCGCTACCGGATCAGGGTTTCATCGACCAGAACTTTACTGGCATTGCGATCGTCGCCCTCGAGGATTTGCCTCCGGAACTCAAGACGCAAGCCGAGGCCGTGATCACCCAGACCACCGTTGAAGATCTGCTTACCCTGCAGAGCTCGATCGATGCGTCGCCGCAGGCAGCAACGGCGCTGGCGGCGAGCGGGCTGGATTCCTCGCAAGTGGTTGCCGCCAACATCGATGGCAATGGCACGCTGACGCTGATCATCCAGACAACGACCTGATCGGCGGTCCGGGTGTGGCGGGCCGAAGCACGCGGCTTCGGCCGTAAGAACCCAGTACAGCGGGAACACCGTTATGGTCGAAGCCGCAGTCCGCAACTTCACCCTCAACTTCGGGCCGCAGCATCCCTCTGCTCACGGCGTCCTGCGGCTAGTGCTGGAACTGGACGGCGAGATCGTCGAGCGCGCCGATCCCCATATCGGCCTGCTCCACCGCGGCACGGAAAAACTCATCGAGTGCAAGAACTATCTGCAGGCGCTGCCCTATTTCGACCGGCTCGACTACGTGGCGCCGATGAACCAGGAGCATGCGTTCTGCCTCGCCGCCGAGAGGCTGCTCGAAATCTCGGTGCCGAAGCGCGGACAGCTCATCCGTGTTCTCTTTTGCGAAATCGGCCGGCTCTTGTCGCATCTCCTCAACGTCACGACACAGGCCATGGACATCGGCGCGCTGACCCCGCCGCTCTGGGGTTTCGCCGAGCGCGAGAAGCTGATGGTCTTCTACGAGCGCGCCTCCGGCGCCCGCATGCATGCGAATTATTTCAGGGTCGGCGGCGTGCATCAGGACCTGCCTCCGAAGCTTCTGGACGACATCTGGGCATTCTGCGACCCCTTCCTCAAGGTCTGCGACAACCTCGACGAATTGCTCACCGGCAACCGCATCTTCAAGCAGCGCAATGTCGATGTCGGTGTGATCGGGCAGGACGACGCCTGGGCCTGGGGCTTCTCCGGCGTGATGGTGCGCGGGTCGGGCGCACCATGGGACTTGCGCAAGGCGCAGCCATACGAGTGCTACCCAGAGATGGATTTCGACATTCCGATCGGCAAGAACGGCGACTGCTATGACCGCTATCTCGTCCGCATGGAGGAAATGCGCCAATCGGTGCGGATCATGAAGCAATGCGTGGAGAAATTGAGATCGCCCGAAGGCCGCGGGCCGGTCGCGATCCCGAACCAGAAGATCACGCCGCCGCCGCGGGCGACGATGAAACGCTCAATGGAAGCGACGATCCACCATTTCAAACTCTACACGGAGGGTATTCGCGTGCCCGAAGGAGAGGTCTACGCCGCGGTGGAGGCGCCGAAGGGCGAGTTCGGCGTCTATCTGGTTTCGAATGGCAGCAATACTCCGTATCGATGCAAGATCCGGGCGCCGTCCTTTGCCCATTTGCAGGCGATGGATTTTCTGTCGCGGGGGCACATGATCGCCGATGTCGCTGCGATCATCGGGTCACTCGACATCGTGTTCGGCGAGATCGATCGCTGACCATGCACAGGGTGTTTCAGATTTCGAGCAAGGCGTAAGGACGGCCGGTCGGCTTCGCCACGTGCATGGCGACGTTATACACCGGGGCGCCGCCGGGCGTGCGACCTTCATAGGCACCGCGATGCGCGTGGCCATGCACCACGGCGCTGACCTTGAACCGATCGATCGTCTCCGCCAGGCGCGACGAGCCCAGGAACGGAAAAATCTCCAATGGCTCGCCAGCGACTGTCTCGACCACCGGAGCGTAGTGCAGGACGACGAGCGTACGTTTGGTGCGAACCTGCCGCATAGCGTTTTCGAGCCGCATCGACTCGCTGACGCTTTCGGCGACCATCGCCTTGATCGCCGGCTCGCCGAAGGAGCCGAGCATGCGTGATCCAAAACCGCCAACGAAACCCTTCACGCCGACAAAGCCGACCTCCTTGACTTCCGTCGATTGGCCGTCGAGGAGATGGACGCCTGCCTGTCGAAGGATGTTGGCGACGTCCTCGACCGCGCCGGATTCATAGTCGTGGTTGCCGAGCACGGCGACAACCGGGATCGTGCAGGTGCGTAAATCCTCCGCAAGGATTTCGGCTTCGCGCGGTTTGCCGAGATTGGTGAGATCGCCAGTGAGCACGAGAACGTCTGCTTCGCGCGAGATTTCGCGGAAGAGGTCACGATAAGAGGCCTGGGCGTCTTCCTGCACGTGCAGGTCGCCGACAGCCGCAATCTTGACTGTGCCGCCGTTCCCAACCGTCGCCGTGGCAGTTGCGCGCTTCTCAGCCATCACGAAATTCTCCTGTTCCGCCGACGCCGGCAAAGCCCCATTCCTTGACGTCGATTTCATAGTCGGTCGGCGAAAGCAGGCGTCCGCGGCAGATTTTCATCCGGGGAGTAGGCAGCTCCCTTTGCTTGGCGAGACGGTCAAGCAATTCGTCGAGCAGCCAGGCGGGAACATGGTCGCGCTCGCTCGGATAGATCCATCGGAAATTCAGAAGCTGCATCAGCAGCACCTCCCAGTGTACCTCGAGATAGGAAAGGAGCCGGTGCCAGTCGATCTGATCCTGCGCCTTGAGGATGGTATGAGCGATGTCGGCGCCGTCATGGCGGCCTCTGTCCTGGATGAAGCACTTGGACCAGATAAGCTCCGTCGGACCGACAATCCGCACCCGACTGCCCAGCAAGTCGACTTGCCTTGCGTGCTCCAGCCACTGGTCGCTGACCGGCATGGTTCCGTTCGCCGATGCGAATATGACGTCAAAGAAATGCGTGCCCTTGAAGACCTTGCCGAGCCACCGGTCATCCAATATCTCGACCGCGTAACCGGCCTGCTTGAAATGGGCGAGGATGCGGGGGTAGTCGCCTGCCTTGCAGAAAATGTCGAGATCCTTCGTCTGGCGCGTGACGCCGGTGTAGGCGCTCACCGCGTAGGTGCCGGCGACGAGAAAGGGAATGTCCGTCGCACTGAGTTCGCGGATCGCCTCGATGTAGAAGACCTCGGCCTCGGCGTAACGAAGCGTCGGTGCCGCTTTTGCGTCGATCGTCGGAACGGATGCCGGGATGGCGCCTTCCGGTGTAGGATCATTGGTCATGAAACCGTGGCTCCGAGGCCCAGCAACCCGCAATTGTCCGTCTTTAAACAAAGCCGCCGCCGCATGGTTCCGTTGCCAACAAGGCGGAGCCTTTTTCGCAGCCGGCGAGTTGAAGGTGTGAACAAACCAGCTGCACGGAGGTAACCATGGAGGACGGGCGCAAAGCGGTACGCGTCAGGCTGAGTGGAAGGGTGCAAGGCGTCTCGTTTCGCGTGTGGACACGGACGGAGGCCGAGAGGCTCGGTCTGTCCGGATGGGTTCGCAATGAGGAGGACGGATCCGTAACGGCACTGATCGTCGGAGCCGAGGGCGCGGTTTCGACGATGATGAACCGGTTCTGGGAAGGGCCGACCGGGGCGTCGGTCTCCAGCGTGAAATCCCAAGACGTCGATCCCGGCCGGGAGCCGAACGGATTCAGGATTGTCGGCTAGCAAGCGGGTACCGCGTTGGGAAAAACCGATGCTTAAGCAAAAGCCAGGCCTCAGCAACTCTTGCCTTCCGCCGCCGGGAACAATCGGCAGCCAGCGCCGTTTGAACCGATCAGCCAAGACAAAGTCACCGGAGCAGATGGCTTTCCGCTCAGTTCGGCGAGAAAGCTTCTCGGGTCAGCTTCGGACTACCGACGGACAGTTCGATGTATGCTCTTGCACTAGCCACTGACTACGACGGCACACTTGCGGAAAACGGGATCGTTTCCGATGCGACCCGTGCCGCGCTCGGGCGGCTGAAGGAAACCGGCCGCAAGTTGATAATGGTCACCGGTCGCGAGCTTGCCGATCTCGAAAGCGTTTTCCCGGAGCTTGGCATTTTCGACAAAGTCGTCGCCGAAAATGGCGCGCTCGTCTACACGCCGGCTTCGAAGGAGGAGCGCATCCTGGCGCCTGCGCCTCCGGCGGAATTCGTCGACAGGCTGATGATGCGCAAGATCGCGCCCCTGTCGATGGGACGTTCCGTCGTCGCCACCAGGGAGCCTAACGAGACCATTGTGCTGGAAGTGATCAAGGACCTTGGCCTGGAGCTGGAGATCATCTTCAACAAGGGTGCCGTCATGGTGCTGCCGAGCGGGGTCAACAAGGCGACCGGTCTTGCGGCTGCCCTCGAGGATCTGGGATTGTCCGCCCACAATGTCGTCGGCATCGGCGATGCGGAGAACGACCATGCCTTTCTGCGCGCCGTCGGCTTCGGAGTTGCAGTCGCCAACGCACTGCCGAAGGTAAGGGAGACGGCGGGCCACGTGACGAATGGTGCCCGCGGCGCGGGCGTGAGGGAGTTGATCGAGGGCCTCATCTCGCATGACGCCGCCTTGCTGGACACGGCGCGGCAACGCATTGAGATTGGCGCGGACGACGGATCGGGCACGGTGATGCACCTTTCACCGCGCGGCGGCGGCGTGCTGCTGGCCGGCACGTCGGGGATCGGGAAATCCACCCTCGCCACCGCCCTGACCGAACGCTTCGTCGAGCAAGGCTTCCAGTTTTGCGTGCTCGACCCGGAGGGCGACTACGAGGAACTGGAGGACGTGCTGGTGGTTGGCGATGCCAAAAGCCCGCCGAGTTCGCGCGAAATCTTCGACCTTTTGTCCAAGCCGTCCAATAATGTCGCCGTCAACATGCTCGGGATCAAGACCGCTGAGCGGCCAAACGCCTTCGCCAAACTGCTGCCGGAGCTTGCCGCGCTTCGCGCCCGCACCGGACGTCCGCACTGGCTGATCATCGACGAGGCACACCACCTGTTGCCGCATGCGCGCGATGGCACATCCTTTGCGCTTCCAAAAAACTTTTCGGCGACCATTCTGGTCACAGTTCATCCCGATCTGGTTTCGCGGGACGTGCTGGCAGGTGTCGACACAGTGCTGGCTCTTGGCCCGGAAGCCGACAAGGTCGTCGAAAGCTTCTGTGCCGCAATTGGCGAGGACGTGCCGCAGGGCGTCGTGCCGCCACCGGAAAACAAGGTCTTGTATTGGAACCGGTCGACAGGCGATCCTGCAAGACCGATCTCGATCGAGCGCCCCCGGCAGGAACGCAAGCGCCATATTCGGAAGTATGCCGAGGGCGATCTTGGCGACAACAGTTTCTATTTCCGCGGCGCGGACGGCAAGCTCAACCTGAAAGCGCAAAATCTCATGATGTTCCTCCATATCGCCGAGGGAATCGACGACCTCACCTGGGAGCATCACTTGCGCGCGGGTGACTATTCGGCCTGGTTCCGCGACCAGGTCAAGGACCAGGGACTTGCGGAGGAAGCCGCGGTCATCGAGGATGACGATAGTCTCGATCCGCATAAAAGCCGTGCCGCCATCGCGGAAGCGGTCCATCGCCGCTACACGGCGCCCGCCGACTGAAATCAGCTCATGCCTGTGGTACCGAGGCCCATTGTATCGACCTTCGCCGATGGCGGATCGCCGCAGAACGGCATATCCGCACATCAACGACCGCTGATGCGAGGCGTGGAAATCGCTTCGCCACCTCCATCACCCGAACATGCCGGCCCCTAGCGTGAATGCCGGCAACGTGGATGCCCCTAGCGTCAATGCATGAATGTTCCTCGCAGCCAGGCGAAGAAACCGAACCTCTCGGACATTGCCGCACGGACGCGAGAGGCAGCCCATCGCGCTCGTATCGTGGCGCCGACATGGCAATGGCAGACGATTTCGTGCAACTGCCAGTCGGTCAGTTCGAAGAAGCGCCTGGCTTCACCGTAGGTGTCGTCTCTCAAGCCTTGCGCACGAAAGATCGGATCCTCGAAGGCAACCGTGAGAGGCGAGTCGTTGTAACGCATTTTTTCGCGTATCTCAGGGGACTTGTATTCGGTGCCCGTCAGCGCTTCGAGACGCCGATCGGGATTTTTCTCCAGCAGTTTCGCCCAACGTTCGAGACGCTGGCTTCGGGTCGCTACGAGGTCTGTTGCTTCAGCGTGAACGTCGGCAACGGTATGCAGTTGGTCAAGTGTTTGGTGCTTCACGGCCGCCTCCTATTCAGCAGGTGAGTTCGTCCCACCCTGAAATGGAAATTATGGCGCTCCACGACGCCGACAAGGCCCTGATGCACGGACCATTCGATCACTTTTCTGACGGCGTCGTCCTGCCACGAGTGCCTGATGTGGGGATCATCGGAGGTTCCCATCGGAACTATAGGCACGCGTGGTCGTTCTGCGTGCATCGGCTCGTAGAGCGAAACCGGTCGGAACGGGTAGGGTCAAAAAATCCGGCCGACGTCAGCGACCCGCTAAGGCAGAGTGCAGCGAGCGGAAGGAAAAACACGCTATGGCCATTCTTCCCACTCCCGAACCAACGCCCACTCCGGCGCCCACGACACCGCCGTTTCCTGAACCGAAGCCGGTGCGTGAGCCGGATCCGGATAGACTTCCCGACGAAGCTCCCGTCCCCAATCCGGATGAAAATGATGCGCCGCTGAAAATCGGTCCTAAAGCATCCAATCCCGACATTTGACGGAGCGGATTGGCGTGAAGCGATCGGGGAGATGCTCGTTCCGGATCGCTCAATCCTTATGGATGCCGGAAGGTGTCGGGGCATTGCGCGGCCGAGTGGCCAGCATGCGCGGTGCCGCCGCGGCAGGCATCAGATCGAGCGCTGCGGCGAAGCGAACTCCGAGGCCTGCCGTAGATGCTGGCGCAGCAGCGCCTCGGCCCATTCGATCTCGCCCGCCTCGACGGCATCGAGGATGGCCAAATGTTCCCGGCAGGATTGCTCGATACGTTCCGCTGGCAGTTCCTCGAAACCCGCCGATTCCTGCAACCGGCGCAGATTGTTCTGCTGACGCACCGCATCGGCCAGGAACCGGTTGCCGGAACAGGCCGCAAGTCCTTCATGAAATGACGCGTTGATCCGGAACCATTCATCGCCGCCGATCAGCGTCTTGCCCGTCGACACGATCGCCAGGATGCGCTCGTGAGCGCGCCGGACCGGCGCCAGCTGCTGGGGATCCGCATTGAACATGGGCGACCGCAGCGCCGCGCATTCGACGGCCATCCGGAATTCATAGCTTTCCCGGTACGCGTCCTCGCCGACAAGTGTGTCGGCGAACCGCCAGCCATGCCCCGGCAGGCGCTGCACCAGCCCTTCGGCGGCAAAGCGGAGCAAAAGCTTGCGCAGGACGCCGCGCGACACCTGATAGCGCGGCATCAATTCCGCCTCGGACACCTCCTGGGGCAGTTGGCCAAGCGCGCGCTCCCGCATCATCCTGCGGTAAAGCTCCTCGAGCGGAGAACTGGGCAGGATATCCTCCGGGTCGAGGTCGGCGACATCGCGCGCCAATTGCAGCCCCCTCGTCTCGAAGGGACTGAGAATGCCCTGGGCGACCAGCAGTTCCAGCGCCGCGCTGACGGGGGAACGCGAAACGCCGAACGTGCGGGCAAGGTCCGGCACCTAGACGCGGGTTCCGACCGTCCAGCCCGGCATCACCGCGAACTATCTCGAATCGGACCGCGACTATCGCGGGATCGGAATCCGCTCCCCTTCATCCGCGCCTCACAGCGTCAGTCCCATGCTGGCTGCCCGGATCCGGGCAGCGCGAGCGCTGGTCCGGGCGGCAGCCGTGCTTCTGATCGACGATGTCGATGTTTGCAAGGATCGGGATTTGCTTGCCGCCGTTCTTGCGTGCGCGCGAGCCACGCGTACGACGGTGATCGCATCGTGCGACGTGACTGCCGGGACTACCGAGTTCGATGGCACTTGGCTTGTTGATGGTGAATGGTCATCGAGAGGCAATCCATGAGGCCGGTCCTGACCATGCCCGTCCGGTCAATTCGCGTCCCGTGCGAGGCCACTACCCAGTACCCACGTCCTTGATACACCGGATTCATCCCCTAGTTACCTCCCGTGGGCGCCTTAGTCGCGAGTTTGCCTGAGGGCGGCGGCGGTTGCGCCGTCCTGACCGCATGCCGCGGAAAGACGGTTCGACCGACACACTTTATGGAGTTGATCGTGCGTCAATCCCCTGAATCCAGCTGGGCATATTTCGTTTTCGTTTGCTCGATTGCGGTAGCTTGCGCAGGGGCTGCCGCCGGCGGCGAGCGCGGCGGAGGCAATAGCGGTGGCGGCCACGGTGGCGGAGGCAATAGCGCTGGCAGCCATGGCGGAGGCAATAGCGCTGGCAGCCATCACGGTGAAGGCCGCAAAGGCGGCGCGCAGAAAGGACCTGGCGGCGTTCCCAGCGGCTCCAGCAGTAGTTCACCCGTGGACGACGATGGGACCAGCACCACTGCAACGGCGGCAATGACGGCAACTACGGCCGCCACTGCCGTCAGTGTCGCCCGGTCCGCAGGGGCTGGACGGTCGCTCGACCTCCCGGCCACCCTCCAGCCTCCCAGCGTCGGCAACAGTCTACCAATGGTCAGTCCAATCAAGGCGCTGCCGGGCGTCCCGGATGAAGTCGTTCGCGCCTGCCATGATGCAATCGAGTCGGCCGCCGCCCCGTTTGGCGCGACCAGTGTGCGCGTCAGCAGCGCAGGTTCCATACGTCGGTTGAGCCCGGATACGATCTCAGCTCCAATTGAGGTCAGCATCGACTATGGACGGCAAGGCAACGTGGAGACGCGGCAGGCGCCGATCAAATGCGAATTGAACGCGACAGGCAGGGTGATCGGGCTGACATAGCGTATCGCGCAGAACTCCTCACCGACGAGAGCAGGATGAATTCGAAGGGTGATTCATCCGCGGCGTCGTGAGAGGGTGCGAGGCAACGCCTCCCAAAAGCCCTGGGCCTTCGATAGGACGCACATTCGTTTTGGAAATCACTCCAATGTCACGTGTCTTGGCCTGAGGGAATAGGGAAGTGTGAGAGAACGCACCCGGGCAATCCGCGACGGGTTGCGAACCTTGCTGCGTGCAGTCTTCTGGCTGACAGCCTTCTTCAACCCGCCGGCAGCGGCTGCTGCGCGGCCAGCGCGCGGCTTCAGCGGCCGCTCAATCTGCGCGCTGCGATGCTCAGCCCTGAGCCTGTCATTGTCCGCGCGCGCCGCGGCCAGGTCGCGGGCAAGAGAAACAGTGGCTTCACGTTGCTTGTCCAGAGCCTCCTTCAGCTTGGCGAGCCGTACCAAAAGTGCTCGGGCGGCGGCGCGTTCGAGGCGAACCTTATCGAGATCCTCACGCGTCGAGACTGCTGCAGCGCGTTCTCGTGCCAGCGCTTGCGCCGTCTCGGTTGCAGTCTGCTCGGCACGCTCTCTCGCTGAGACTGCTCTGGCTCGTGCCTGTTCCGCCGCGACGCCCTCGAGGCGAGCTTTTTCCAGCTCGTCACGCGTCGACGCTGCTGCAGCGCGCTCTCGTGCCAGCGCTTGCGCCGTCTCGGTTGCAGTCTGCTCGGCACGCTCTCTCGCTGACACCGCTTCGGCTCGTTCCTGTTCAGCCGCGTCGCGCTCGAGGCGAGCTTTTTTTAGCTCTTCACGAATCGAGGCTGCTGCAGCGCGTTCTCGCGCCAGCGCGCCCTCCGTCTCGGCTGCGGTCTGCTCCACTCGTTCTCTCGCTGTGACTGCACCGGTCCGTTCCTGCTCAGCCGCGTCCGCGCGCTCCATGAGCGCGGCATTGGACAGTTGCACTTCGGCGAGGTCGCCAAGAAGGTTCTCTGACTTCCGGCGCTCGTCGTCGAGCATTCCGCTCGCTTGCGCCAGCGAAGCCTTGGCCTTGGCGCGATCCTCGGCGGCCTTTGCCTCAAGCTGTTCAATTTTCGCCCGCGCTCGCGATAGATCGCGCGCTACCCATCCGGCTCGCTGACGCTCCAGATGAGCAGCGGGCATCTCCGTAAAGACATAGTTGGTGGCCTCGCGCAGCATCGTGCGGGTATCTCCCGCAATGCGCCGCAATGCGTCAACTGTGCGGGCTGCCGCGAGCTCGTTGCGCAATCGCTCCCGGCGTACGTTGTCGGCGGCTGCCATGCTTGTCCTCAGCGCGTCGATCTCCTTGCGCGACTTGAGCAGCGCTCGCTGCAGAGCGGCGCTCCTGGCGCGCTCGCTTTCCGCCGCCTGTTGCTCCTGGCCAGCCAATTCCCTCGCTGCGGCTGCCTGTGCAGCAGCTGCTCCGACTTGCGCCCGGGCAGCCGTGATATCCGGGCTGAGCAATTCGACACTCGTGCGCTCGTCTCCCTGGGCTGGCCCACGCACATCTAATGCGGCACTCGCCGGAAGCTCGATGGGTCGCGAAAGGTCCGGATTGGCGTTGCCCTGGACCCGCGAATTGGCGGGGGCGCTTTCGACCCAGTTTTGTCTCGTCATCGTATAGCTAAGCGGCACGGCCAGACAGATTGCGGCAACGCCAAAGCGGGGCACAAGACCGATCGGCCTGCGAACGCGAGGAGGTAAGGCCGTCGCTGTGGTGGGGTCAGGATCCTCCGCGAGGGCGAGTTGTGTCGGCCTACGGCTCAGAGCCCTCAATACTGGACTACTTAGGGCGGCAAGATTAGCCGCCAGCTGCCTATGAACATAGCCAGCGATTTCTCTGATCGATGTCGCAAGCCGGCCGGATTGCGCTATGTTCGTCGCGGAAGCGAAAGCGTTGGTCTGGGCCGCAGACGAGCTCTCGCAAGCTTCGGAGATCACGTCGAAATACTCGATTCGCACCCCGAACCGAAGGTAATTGGCATCCTGAGGCCGATCATCCAGGTCTACCGTGTCTGAGGGCACGGCAACCTGAGAAGAAGAAGCAGGCTCGGTTGCAAGGTCGACCGGGCTTTCCCAATCCCAAGAAACCTCCTCCTCGGGGAGGTCTGATCCGCCTTCGCTCACATCTGATTTGAGGCGACGCACCGCGATAAGGATACGCCGGAGCACAAGATAGACGCCCACCGAGGCAAATGTTGCTATCCCGCCCAGGATGGCGAGATCTGCGTTGTTTGCGTAAATTTCGGCAAGATGAGTTGGCATTGCCGTGCCTGTGCGGTCATGGGTGTATTTTCAAGTTCGTGAAGCGGTGTTTGGCCCCTCGTCTTGGTGCTGGCTAAGGCCTTTGATCGCTTTCGAAGCTGTCACTTGCCTCGAGCAATGTCCCTCCGACACTTGCTTCGAGGTCCCTCCAGTGCTCGAATTGTTGTTGCATGGCGGAGCGCCGGTCGCGCGCTGATAGACATGCCGGCGCAGATGACTTTTGTTTGAATCGAAACTTGAAGATGCCGTGGCCGCCGATTATCGGCCGCCAAGGGCGCACAGGCTCTGAAACCCGACTTGCACCTCTGCATTTCAACGTCCCGAAAGTTCTCCCACGGTGCGTACCATTCCGCCATTTCCGGCTCTGGATGGTTCGGCTTTAAGCTAGGTCACAGACCTCCACGGTCAACCGTCACCTCATACTAAACGTCAGTAGCACTTCGGCCATGCACAACGGCCATTGCTGCTCGGATCGCTGTCGAACGACCGCTCCTGGCGCAAACGCGCCGTCGGAGAGCTGGTGAATTTAGGTCTCCTTCCCGCCCTGAGCGGGTTTACGGCCATGCGCCAGCGCCTCGCGCATCTTGGCGTTCGACAGCAGCGGATCCTTGGTCTGCAGCAGGATCGCCGTCCACGACAGGCCATGTGTCGACGGCACCGTCATGCGCCGCGACTTGGCTTCCTCGACACGCGATGATTCAAGATCGGGAAGGACGTCAAGCTCCCCGGCAAACAGCGCGGTCTCCGCCGCCGCCGTGTCGGGAATGACCATGAAGCGCAGTTCGGCGACATAGGCCTCACGGCTCGCCTCGTTTATGTCGCGCACGATAGCGGCGCGTGCGCGTGGCCCATCCTGGCTTCGATCGCGGCGACGATCGCATCGGCGCCGTCCGCTCAAGGTCGGCCGAGCGGCACGGCAAACGGACATCGTGAAGTTGTGCAGGTTGACTCGATTGTCTGCTTGCCTAACTAGGATCTCGGGGCTCAGAGCAAATCACCACAGTCGGTATGATATCTTCCCGCATCCGAACGCTTGTCCTTGTTGTTGTTCTCTTGGCCGGCAATTCGATCGTGTCGTCCTGCGTCGCCCCAGACACGTCGAACCTCCCAAAGGAAGACGCCACAACGGCGGCAGCCCGCAAAGAGATGGTCGGTCTCAGCGAGGCGGACGTTCGAATGTGCGCCGGCTTTCCGACTGCCACCGCCGATGCGGGCGGAAGCCAGATCTGGACCTATCAGCGTACCGTTCGACGCGGCAATCTCAACGTCGTGATTCCAACTTTGGCCGTGGGTGCGGTCCCGACGGTTGGAGGATCGCTCAATGTCGATCCTGGCGGCTATTGCAACACGCAAATCCGGATGGTTGATGGCCGTGTCGCCGAGGTTGCCTACGCCGGCGACAACAACACGCCGAACCACCGCGACGCGCTTTGCGTCAGCACGGTTGACGGCTGCGTGGCATATGCCCGCCAGCGCCATCAAGTCAGGACAGGAGCCATCGCCAGGTAGTCGGGCTGGCTGGCGCAACCCAGACCCTGCACCATTCGTTCTGTTCGGAACAGTCGGGAGTACAGGGAGTCGGGAGTACAGGGACGGCAGACGATGATCATTACCCGCAGGACATTCGTGAAGGCTGCGGCCGCTTCCGGAGCGGCTCTCGTTTTGCCGGGAACCGCGCCCGGCGCGCCGCCTGCGCCGGTGATGCGGGCCGTGCCCTCCTCGGGAGAGATGCTTCCCGCAGTGGGCCTGGGCACTTGGATCACCTTCAATGTCGGCGACGATCCGGTGCTGCGCGACGAGTGCGCCGAGGTGATGGCGGCCTTCTTCGCGGCAGGCGGCCGCATGATCGATTCCTCGCCCATGTACGGCTCTTCGCAGCCCGTGATCGGCTATGGCCTCGAGAAGCTCGGCCGGCCTGAAGCACTGTTTTCCGCCGAGAAGGTCTGGACTTCCGCCGGCGCCGACGGACCCGCGCAGATCGAGCAGTCGCGCCGCTTCTGGGGTGTGCCGCGCTTCGACCTCGTTCAGGTCCACAACCTCGTCGCCTGGGAGACGCATCTCGAAACCCTGTTCGCCATGAAGGCGGACGGGCGGATCCGCTATGTCGGCATCACGACGTCCGAAGGACGGCGGCACGACCTGTTCGAGCAAATCATGCGCGCGCATCCGCTCGACTTCGTGCAGCTCACCTATAACGTCGTCGACCGCGAAGCGGAGGAACGGCTCCTGCCGCTGGCGGCCGAGCGCGGCATGGCCGTCATCGTCAACCGGCCGTTTCGCCAAGGCGCGCTGACGCGCCAGCTCCAAGGCGAGACGCTACCGGACTGGGCGGGCGAGATCGGTGCCGGGACTTGGGCGCAGTTCATACTGAAATTCATCATTTCGCATCCCTCCGTCACTGTCGCCATCCCCGCCACCACCCGCGTCGACCACGTGCGTGAGAACCTGATGGCGGCGACCGGTCCCCTCCCCGACGCGGCCATGCGCGATCAGATGGTGGCCTTCGTCCGGGACCTCTGAATGTCGGAATGGTGGACCTACCGCCTGGAAGATTTCCTGCTCTTCTCGCCGCGCGTCTACTGGCGCATGTTCGAGTTGGCCAATGCCGCGTTCTGGCCGCTGCATCTCCTGACGCTCGCCGCCGGCCTCGCCATCGTTCCGCTAGTGCTGCGGCCGCCGCGTCGCCATGGTCTCTGGATTGCGCTCGTCCTCGCCGCGCTCTTTGCCCTCGTCGGCTGGTCGTTCCTGTGGAGCCGCTATGCCGTAATCAACTGGGCGATCGCCTATGTCGCGCCGGCCTTCGGCCTGCAGGCGCTGCTGCTGGCGATCGGCGGTGCCGCGCGCGGCGGCCTCGCCTTCGACCGGCGGGATATAGCAGGGCGGCTCGGGTTGCTGATCGAGGTCGTTGGCCTCGTCGTTTACCCCCTCCTGCCGCCGCTCTTCGGGCGGCCATGGACAAGCGCCGAGGTCTTCGGCATCGCGCCGGACCCGACTGCGATCACGACGCTCGGGGTCCTGCTTGCAGCGAGCGGCGGGCTTGTGCCGCTGCTGTTTGCGATCCCGCTACTGTGGCTGCTGCTCAGCGGCCTGACGCTCCATGCCATGGGCGATCCGCAAGCCTGGCTGCCGCTTCTGGCAGCGGGCACCACTGTCGCTGCCTTGACCCTGCGCCGCTTTGCTCGGTGATGCCCGGCGCTTCGGCATTTGCTCCGGCAAGAAACGTGAGCGATTGTCGGCAGCACGTTTGTTCTTGCTTTGTGCCGGCAGCTGTGCTATGGAATTATTTACGGTGCCTATT
The DNA here is from genome assembly GCF_040318085.1 of Mesorhizobium sp. M1322. Taxonomy (NCBI): domain Bacteria; kingdom Pseudomonadati; phylum Pseudomonadota; class Alphaproteobacteria; order Hyphomicrobiales; family Phyllobacteriaceae; genus Mesorhizobium; species Mesorhizobium sp. M1322. Next base: position 2,776 of record NZ_JAMYLP010000011.1, on the reverse strand, counting down.
CGCGCCAACGACCCGCCGCCGAGGCGGGTTTTTTGTTTTAGGTTCGGCGCCATCCTTCACAGGGCTTCAAATCCGTGTCTGACAGCGTGGCAGGATTCCTGGCGTGGCGACCAGTTCCAGCAGGGCCGACTGTCGCGCTCTCAGCGCGCCGCCCACACCAGCCCGCGGCGAAATATCGTTCGCATCTGCGGCCCCGTGAACTCCTTGGCGGCATGTCCGAGTGCCGAATAGAACACCCTTCCCTTGCCGTGCCGGCGCTTCCAGACGACCGGCATGACCACGCCTTCTATCCAGGACGCGTGCTCGCCGGAGAAGGTGGTGCTCGCCAGCACCTCGTTCGATGGATCCACATGCATGTAGTACTGCTCGGAGCGGTACGAGAAATCATCGATGCCGTTCATGATGGGATCGTCGCGCCTGGCGATGTCGACCCGGCAGTCGATGATGTTGCCCGGGTGAGCCACCCACTGGCCGCCGCACATGAACTGGTATTCCGTGGCTTCACGAAAGGCATCGCACATGCCGCCGTGATAGCCGCCAAGGCCGACACCGCCCTCGACTGCCTTTGTCAGGTTGAGCTCCTCGTTCTTCGCAAGCTTGGCCATCGTGTGGATCGGGACGATTAGGCTCAGATCGGCGATCGCGGGATCGGCGAACATCTCGCTCGTGGTTTCGACGCGCACGCCAAACCCTTCTTCTTCGAGCATCGCCTTGACGACGCGCGCACCTTCTTCCGGCTCGTGTCCATCCCAGCCGCCCCATACGATCAACGCTTGCCGCATGTTCTTCTCCGTCAGTTGGTTGTATCGCCGAAACGAGCCTTCGGCGGCAGTGCGGCCGGCCGAACCGGTCAAGCAACCGGGCGCTTTGCCAGCAGCAGCCCACATCCAAGCATGATCATAGCGCCGCCCGAGCCTTCACGAAGCCGGCGAATGAGATTCGGACGGGACGCCGCGCCATCGCGAAGTCTTCCGGCTGCAAACGCCACGACAATATCGGCGAGCGTGTTAAGAGCAACCGAGATGGCGCCGAGGATCACGAACTGCAGGGCAACGTGATCCGACGACGTATCGACAAACTGAGGAATGAAGGCGAGGAAGAATGCGGCCGTCTTCGGGTTCATCGTTTCCACAAGAACGCCATCCCTGAAGGCCCGCGTCGCGCCGACGGGCGGCTCTGAATGACCCAGCGACTTGTAGTCGGGCCTGGCATGGCGAATGGTTCGGTATCCCATCCAGACCAGATAGAGCGCGCCGACCACCTTGAGTGCCGTGAACAACTCGGCGCTTGCCAGCACGATCGCCGAGACGCCAAGGCTGCCGGCTACGACATGGAACAGTCCGCCGAGACCATTGCCAAGGCTCGAAGCGATTCCTTCCGAGCGGCCGCCGGAAAGGGTTCGGGCGGCGACATAGAAAATCCCCGGACCCGAAGTAATCGCCAGAAGGAATGCCGTGAACAGGTAGACGGTGAAGGCGTTGGAATTCAGCATGGAAATGTCCTGAGGAAGACTGTCTACCGAAGTTCAATACAAACTTTGGAACCAGCGGAGAAAACCGCATCGAGATGGTCGAGAGCGGCGGCGACGCGCTGCCGTGCCTGGTCCTTCAATGGGAGGACGGGGCGTGGCGGATCGACGTCGCAGAGGTTCAGAAGCCTGGCGACGACATACATCACCCTAAAACTGCCGAATTCCTTGAACAGCGCCCAAAGCGGTCCGAATGCCGCGTCAAGTCGCTCAACGGTCGCAGCGTCGCCGGCTTGCGCCGCTCGCGTCAGGGCCAGAGCCTGTGACGGCAGAAGTCCTGCGACGACGGAATACCAGGCGTCGCTCCCGGCGAGCAGCGCAGGCGCGCCGCCCCAGTCGCCGCTGTAGCCGATCTTGAATGCCGACCCGGTCGCAGACCGGAGGGAGGCGAGTTCGGACGCGAAGTCACCACCGGACGGCAAAGGCATCTTCACGGCTTCGATGTTCGCCACCTTCGACAAGCGGGAAATGAGGTCCAGGCCGAAGGTGAACTTGGTTGTGCCGGGATTGTTGTAGATGCAAAGCGGGAGCTGTCCCGCGTCGGCGACTGCGGCGAAGTGTTCGAAGACCTCGTCGTCAAAGAGCGGTGTATAGGAAACCGGAGCGACCAGCAGGCCGTCGGCGCCCGCAGCCTTCGCGTCACGGGCAAGGTCCACCGCATCGCTGGTCCGGATCGCTCCGACGCCGACCATAACCGGGATTTTGCCGCCGACCGTGTCCATCGCCGTTTCGACCGCGCGTCGACGCTCTTCTCGCGTGAGGAAAGCGTAGGCGCCGGTACTGCCGAGCAGTCCGATGGAGTCCGCTCTCGCCTCCTCGATGTGCTTCAGAAGGCGCGCGAGAGCGGCGGTGTCGAGCCTGCCGGAAGCGTCCGCCGGGGTGATCGGGAATGCCGAAAGGCCTTGGAAGAGTGACATGAAAGAACCTTTCATATGCGGGTCAGGAGAAGCTTCAGCCCGGCAAATCCGAAGAATACGGCCAGCGTGCCTTCGATCCAGTGCCGCGCCCGCCGATACAGGCGGATCATGGGAGCGGTCGAAAAGACGATCGCGTAGCCGCAGAAGATGGTGACGCTCAGGACCGCGCAGCCTGCGAGGATCACGAGTACCGTATACGGCGACGACCCAGAGCCGAGCCCCAGCGTCATCAGTGCGATCCATATGTGGACGGCGCCCTGTCTGCAATGGTTGGCGTCAGGCAGTTTCGATCGCTTGCGTCCATATGTCCGGCCTGTTGGTGCGGTCGTTT